>CAXGCE010000019.1:0-11884 GCA_964007795.1 uncultured Alphaproteobacteria bacterium
CCGGCGGACGCCGAGCATCGCTATGGGCATGGCAAGGCGGAAGCCCTGGCGAGCCTTCTGCAGGCTCTGCTGGTGGCGCTGTCGGCGGGCTATCTGATCCACGAATCCTGGAACCGTTTCACCAATCCCCAGCCGCTGGAGGCCGGCGCCATCGCCCTGTCGGTCATGGCGCTCTCGATCGCGCTGACCCTGGGGCTGGTCTGGGCGCAGACCCGGGCTGTCAAGCAGACCGGCTCGCTGGCGGTCACGGGCGACCGGGCGCACTATTTCGCCGATCTCAGCTCGAACATGGTGGTCGTGGGCGGTCTGGTGCTGGCGCTGGTGGGGATCGAACGCGCCGACCTGCGCACCATCGCAGGCGCGATCGGATACGGTTCGGAAGAAGGCGTGCGCGTCGCGGCGAGTTGGGAGCACCGCAATCTCTTCCCGCCGGAAGGCGCGCTGAAGGTGCGCGGTATTCTGGGTACGCAGGAACAATTGCTCGGCGTCGGGCTGCGCAAGAACAATTTCGGCGGGCGCGACCGCATTCTGAGCCTCGATGCCTATGCCAGCACGATCGACAGCCCGGCTTTCGACGCGAACACGGCGGGGCTTCTCGCGACGTATGAGCGGCGCTCGACGCTGCTGTTCCAGAAACCCGTCAGCTGGTCGATAGGCGTCGAATTGGTCGCCACGGACGAACGCCCTCCGGCGGTCAATGGCGTCGCGGCGCCGCGTTCGACCTTCCTCGTCGCGGGTATACCCGGCTTCATCCAGCTCGATACGACCGACGATCTGCTCGATCCGACCGAAGGTTTCCGCGTCTCGGCGAATCTGTCGCCCGAGGTTTCGCGCAATCGCGGAACGCAGAGCTTCTATCTGCGCGCCCGGACCGATGCCTCGACCTATCGCCGGGTCACTGACAGCGTCGTGGTGGCGGGCCGCGTCGCATTCGGCGCCGTTCCCGGAACCGATCTGGAAAACATCGCTCCCTCGCGCCGCTATTATGCGGGCGGCGGCGGATCGGTGCGCGGCTATGGCTTCCGCCAGATCGGCCCGCGCGACACTCTGGGCGATCCCAGCGGCGGGCGCAGCGTTGTCGAAGGCGCGATTGAAGCGCGCATCCGCACCGGGCTTTTCGACGGCGCGGTATCGGTCGTCCCGTTCCTCGATGCAGGCTCGGTCAGTCCGGACGTGATCCCCGATTTCGAGGAGATCAAGCTGGGGGTCGGCGTGGGCTTGCGCTATTACACCGGCTTCGGTCCCTTGCGGGTCGATGTCGGCGTCCCGCTCAACCCCGGGCCCAATGACAGCCCGGTCGCAGTCTACGTCTCGCTCGGTCAGGCGTTCTGATGGACGAGGAGACAGTCCCCGGCCCCGAAGTCGAAACGGCGTCCGATTCTGAGGCGCGTCCAAAGGGGCGCAAGCGCGCGATTGCGGGCCGGTCGGCGAAATGGCTGGCCGGGATCGTGGCGGGCAAGACCCCGCGCGAAATCGAGGGCATGGCCGAGGACATCATCACAGCGCTCTCCCGCTACCGATCCTTATTTGTTATCGCACGCAATTCGACATTTGCCTACAAAGGGCAGTCGCCCGACTTGCGCGACGTTGCCCGCGATTTGGGGGTCAAATTCGTGCTGGAAGGCAGCATCCGAAAGGCCGGCTCGAAGATCCGCGTGACTGCACAGCTAATCGAGGGAAACAGCGGCAACCATATCTGGGCCGAACGCTATGACCGCGAACTCGATGACATCTTCGCCCTGCAGGATGAGATTACGGAGACCATCGTTGCCGCGATCGGACCCGAAATCGACCAGTTCGAACGGGAACGCGCGCAACGATTGCCGCCGGATAATCTGGATGCTTGGGAGAGTTACCAGCGGGCGCTCTGGCACGTTTATCGTTTCAGCAAGGGCGACAACGCTGAGGCACAGCGCCTTTTTAAACAGGCGATCATCCATTCGCCGAACTTTGCGCCGGCTCATGCTGGTCTCGCCCATGCCCTATATTATTCCTATATGCACGGCTATGCCGACGACAGGCCAGCTGCATTGACCCACGCTTTCGAAGCTGCTCGCGCGGCCGTCGCTATCGACGACCGAGACGCCGACGCCCATTTCGCTCTCGGTCGAATACTCTATCTCAGGCGAATGCACGAAGCGTCCCTGTTCGAATTTGAGGCCGCGGTGACCGTCAATCCCAGCTTAGCTCATGCTCATCTGGGCTACGGCTCCGCATTGGGCTATTCGGGTCAGTGGGAGCGCGCTATCGAGAGCCTGGATCGGGCACTAAGGCTCAGCCCACACGACCCGGTAATCTGGGTTTTCAGCACGGCTCGTGCGTTGTGGCTTATAGGTTCCGGGCGGATTGAGGACGCAGCGGAAAGTGCTGCTCATGCGACACGCCAGCCGACAGCAGAGGTAACAGCCCATATTGTCTTGACGGCAGCATTGGCGCATCTGGACCGAGAGGAAGAGGGACGTCGGGCGTTTGCGGACGCGTTGAGCTTGAAGCCGGATATTGATGCAGCTTACGTGGGCCAGATATTTCCCTTCGAGGAACCGGCAAATCTCGAATTTATCCTCGCTGGCTTGCGTCGAGCTGGATTGACTGATTGAGAATTTTGTTTCCTTTTATTATTTGGGCCGGCTGATCCATTTTTTGTGTGACGGAGTTTCATTCGCCGGTCTCACTCGTGCCTTATGCCTACAACATCAAGAAACACCACTTGAGAGGAGTAATTGACCTAGCAGGTACGCAAATTGTTTGCGATTAAAGTCTTAAGTCGAATTTTTTCCTTGAGATTGGTTGCTAAAAATTTATAAACGGGGCCGAAAATTTTGTTCTAGGCAATAGTTAATTGACACGCAGGCGAAGATGGCGAAGAAATCTGAGACAAAGAACGCGAAATCCGACACCAGTTCTTCCGCAGGAGACACATCGAATTCGGAGACGTCATCCGCTGATACACCAAAATCGGATACGTCTTCTGCAAACAGTGAGACAACCGGGAAAGGCGGCGGCGGATCTTCCGCTCCCACTCGGCCAATTAGCTATTTTGCCTCTATCTCGACGGACGAATATCGCTCAGGTTGGGATGGCGTTTTCGGTAAAGGTGGGAAGCAGTCAAAAGGCCCGACGACCAAGCGAACGAATAAGTCGGTAAGCAAGTTGCCATTGACTATTACGCTTCATGGCGACGACCTGGATGACAACATTCGGGAACAGTTGGAAGCCGTGTTTCGCCAACAGGCAAAAAAAAGACGTCTGAACTACGATAAACTATCCGGCAACGGTCAGGTTACCTTGCAGGTATCCTGTCGTATTGCTGGCACCTAATAGTAGAGCACTAAAGTAAGCCCCAACAACACCGCGGCCCAAAGCACCATGCTGCCGGTAGGCCAAGTGCGGGACAGCAAGCCACTTGGACCAAAATAACCAAAGACCAGTGTCGTTAGGCTTTGCGCCATTTGCAAAATTTTATTTGTCAACTGTGTCCAAACAAGTCCGCCACCATTCATAATCCAACCCACCAATCGCGGTGCAATCCAGCGGTAGCTGAAGTCAAAGTCGAGGACTGTCGAGCGCAGTTCAGGCGGATAAAGGCCAGACCGCTGAAGTGTTGCAAAGGCCAGACCGGAAAAGAGAAGCAGCTGAAGAGTTGTTACTACATGGGTTGTCGTGTATGGCGTATAGTCTACAGGGAAGGGCAACATTGCATAAAGTGGGTCGGGGTATACGCCAATACCTATACATAGAAATGCTGCCAATCCCATAGCCAGTAACATATTGGCTGGTGCCTCCCTGGGCCGCTTGCCAGAATCATGGGCGAAGAAGGCAAAGAATGGAATTTTGATACCGGAATGGTGGAATACGCCAGCGGACGCAAAGAGCAACACTAAGAAAGGTAGAATATATCCGCCTTCAGCTGCTGCTGTTAAAATCATAGATTTAGTGACGAAACCGCTGAATAGTGGGAAGGCAGAGATAGAAGCACCACCGATTATGCAAAAACCTGCAGTCCACGGCATCGTTTTATAAAGGCCGCCAAGTTCCGATCCTTTAATCGTACCGGTTCTGTAAAGGACAGCGCCCATGGACATAAACAAGAGCGACTTATAAATAATATGGGCAAACGCATGGCTGACTGCGCCGTTGATGGCAAGTGTGGTCCCAATACCTATACCGGCTACCATGAAGCCCAACTGGTTATTGAGACTATACGCAAGTACACGGCGCAAATCGTTTTCGATTACCGCATAAAAAATTGGGAATGCGGTCATTGCTACGCCAATCCATATCAAGATCTCGGTTCCAGCATAACCCCGTGCTAAAGCGTACACTGCTAGTTTGGTAGTAAATGCACTCAGGAATACCGTTCCTGTTACCGAGGCTTCCGGATAGGCATCTTGGAGCCAGTTATGTAGGAGAGGAAATGCACATTTTATGCCAAAGGCTAGTAAAATAAAAATACCGCCTGGGCTCTCTAATCCTATGTGTTCGAAAGCGACTGATCCGGTCTCAATGGCCTTAATTCCTATACCTGTCAGCAATAACACGCCGGAAAGCATATAAATTATGAGGCAACGGAAGCCTGCTCTGTAGGCGCGTTTTGTCCTCCCAGACCAAATTAAAAAAATTGCCGCGATTGCTGCCAGTTCCCAATAGAAAAACAAGGTAATTAGGTCACCGGCAAAAACAGCACCTATCGCCGCTCCGATATAAACTAGAGACGTCGCCTGCTCCAACCGGTCGTTATTATGCCATGCAAATAGGATGCCTAAAAATGCCGCAATGTAGAAAATATAGCCGAACAATAAACTCAATTTATCGATGCGAGCGTGGATTTGTTCAAATCCCAAAGTGGACACGATCCCGAATGCGCCCGGGTCCAATGTGGTCAACTGCAAGATTCCTAAAATTGGAAGAGCCAACATATAAATTGAGCGCGCTTTGCCCCTAATGAATGGTACAGGGATAGCGCCAATAATTAATAGTAATCCAGGCGCAAACTCAGTGGTCATAGTAGTCCTCTTTGCGCATTAGGAACTTGCGCAACTCCCGTGCGATTAGCACGAGCGCAAAGGACCCAAAAAACCCGAAGAGACCGAAAAAACCGAACCAATTTTCAAATTCGTAAACCACGTGCTTTTCGTACAATGCGTCAGCTAGAAACAAAGCTGTACACACAAAAATTAGTGCCCAAAATATTTTATGGACGTTACGCATATCGTCGAGCCAATATTGCTTTCCGCTTTCCTGCTCCTCTGCGATTTTGTCACCATGTTTGTCGTCCATGTTTGCCACTCCTATCGCCCAACCAGCATGCCAGCTAAATGCAGTGCCAAGTCTGGGAAGAAGAACAATAATATGGTTGCGGAAGCCGTAATCACCAGAGCCATGACGATGGGCAAGGGTGCTTCGCCATGTTCGTGGTCCTGCGCGTCGGTGGCTTCTGGTTTAAGGAAGGCGGCATAAACAATAGGTAGGAAATAAGCCGCGTTCAAAAGGGTAGAACCTACGATCACGGCCAACGCGAACATTTGTTCCGCCTCTAATGCTCCCAGTAATATATACCATTTCGACAGGAAACCTCCTGCTGGTGGTAAACCAATCATGGAGAGGGCACCTATGGTGAATGCCCCCATGGTCCAGGGCATGCGTTTGCCAATGCCGTCTAACTGGCTGACATTAATTTTGTGCGCGGCGGTATAGATCGCCCCTGCTGCCATGAACAACGTGATCTTGCCAAAGGCGTGCACCGCTATATGCAGGGCCGCGCCCATGGTCGAAAGCGGCGAAAGAATTAGCGCTGCGAGTATGACATAGGACAACTGGCTGACGGTAGAATAGGCCAGCCGCCGTTTCAAATTGTCTTGCCGCAATGCGACGATGGAGGCCACAATTATGGTGAAGCCGGCTAGGTACAGGGCGATATCCGCTAAGGCTAGTTCGCGCAAGTAATCCAAACCAAAAATATAAACCGCAACTTTGACGATGGTGAACACACCTGCCTTGACGACTGCGACTGCATGCAGAAGGGCACTGACGGGGGTTGGCGCTACCATGGCTGCTGGCAGCCAGCGGTGAATGGGCATTAAGGCGGCCTTCCCAATCCCGTATAGATACAGCAGCAGCAGAACACTTCCGATAACGTGCGGCACCTTGCCGGTCATGATACCGTCGGTCGCAAATGACAAGGTATCGGTGAAGACCCAAGTGGCGATGATGGCCGGCAAAAATAATATGATCGAACTGCCTAGTAAAATTCCTAGATAGGTTCGGCCCGCTCGGCGCGCATCGTCATTCTTGTGATGCGCGACCAGGGGGTATGTGGACAGGGTCAGAATTTCATAACAAATGAAAAGCGTGAACAGGTTCTCTGCGAAAGCCAGGCCCATGGTAGCCCCGATGGCAATGGCGAAACAGACATAGAACCGTGTCTGGCGCGGCTCTTTGTTGCCGCGCATGTAACCGATCGAGAAAATCGAGTTTACCATCCACAGGAACGAGGCCACTCCTGCGAAAATCATGCCCAATGGTTCGACCGCGAAAGCGATTTTTAAGCCGGGAACTGGCGCCAACAATTCAAGTTCCACCGGCAATTCTGCCAGCACAAGGGGCAGGATTGCCAGAACCACCAGAAATAGTGCGCCCGCGGTGATCAGGGTGACGGCGTCGCGCTGGTTTGGTGAATTGCCGACGAACCAGATGGCCAGCGCCGCCAACAGCGACAGACACAAGGCAAGGGCAATGAGAGATCCACCAGTCACTACATATGCCCCCGCATAAGCAGCACTGCCGCATTTCCCGTTAGTTCAACGGTCAGGCGGGTATCCAGGCCAAAGTAAATATTAGCCGCCGCAAGCAGCAAAGTAGGCAGTAACACCGACAAAGGGGCTTCCCGCACGTTTTCCCTGCCGGCAGCAGGTTCCTTGAAATAAAGAGCCTCAACCAAACGCCAGACATACACAACTGCCAGCATGGAGGAGGCGACTATCAAAACGACCAGCCACCACAGGCTTTGCTCCAACGCTGCTTGCACGAGAAACCACTTAGAAATGAAACCGGCGGTCAAGGGAGCGCCCAACAAACTCAGTCCCCCGGTCACGATCGCCGCAAAGGTCCAGGGCATCTGCCGTCCCAACCCTGCCATGTCCTCGATCCGCGTACTGCCGATGCGATAAAAAATACAGCCGAGGGCGCAGAATAATGCCGCCTTCATTAGGCCATGATTAAACATATGCAGCATGGCGGCCTGCACGCCTGCCTGCGAGGCCAGAGCGATAGCCAGGGTGATATAGCCGATTTGCGCTACCGAGGAATAGGCTAGCATCCGCTTGATGTCATGTTGAAAGATGGCACTGAACGAACCGGCGAACATGGCGATGACAGCGGGCACTAACAACACCCAATGCAACGGCAGTTCACCAAAGGCAAATTCGGCTCCGAATAAGGTAAAGGTGAAACGCAATAGAACGTACAATGACACCTTGGTTGCCGTCGCTGCCATGAACGCAGATACACCGGATGGCGCGTAGGCGTAGGCGTTTGGCAGCCACAAATGCAAAGGGAACAGTGCGGCTTTCAAGGCCAAGCCCACGGTGATAAAGGCGAAGGCGGCCAATAACGGACGGCTATCCTGAATTTGCGGTATACGCGTCTGCAAATCCGCTAAATTCAGCGTTCCGGTGATCATATACAGCAGGCCTACGCCGATCAGGAAAAAGGTGGCTCCGATCGTGCCCATTATCAGATATTGAAAGGATGCTGTCAGTGCCTTGCGTTGGCTACCCATTGCGATGAGGGCGTAGCTAGAAAGCGATGAAATTTCCAAGAAAACGAAAACATTAAAGGCATCGCCTGTAATCGCGATCCCAAGCAATCCGGTCAGGCACAGGATAAACATACAATAAAACATATGTTCCCGCCCGGCCCGGATCTCCTTACTCACGCTGGAAGGGCAATACAACAGGACAACCGTTGCTATGCCTGAAACCAATAGCAGGATAAAGGCATTGGCTGAATCGACCGCATATTCAATGCCCCATGGCGGCGCCCAACCGCCCATATGGTAGCTTATCGGCCCATGGTGCAGGGTTTGATAAGCTAGAATTGCCGCTGCTGCCGTCGCGCAGGCCGAGGCTAGAAAGGCAATGGTCCAAGCTAGTGATGCGCGCCCGGCCAGCAGGCACAAGGGTGCTGCGATCAGGGGAATGACGACCTGCAGAGCCGGCAGATGAGGCAGAACAACATTCACGTCTCACCGTCCATTAGGTCCAGTTCATTGTCTTCGATGGTGCCGTAACTTTCGCGAATACGAACGACTAGACCCAGTCCTAGGGCTGTTGTCGCCACGCCCACGACAATAGCGGTCAGGATCAGGACATGGGGAATAGGGTTGGAGTAAATGGTAAAACGGTCATCCAGAATTGGAGCCGTACCACCCGTAACCTTGCCCATGGAGATATATAGTAAAAAGACCGATGTCTGAAAAATGTTGAGGCCAACCAGCTTTTTGATCAGATTGCTTCGAGCCACAACGGTGTAGAACCCCACCATCATCAAGACAATAGCAATCCAGTAGTTGTAGTGATCCAAAATTGCCTGCAGCATTTATTATTTCCGCCCGGCGAACAGGAAAAATATAGTGATCATGGAGGCGGCCACGGTGGTGCCAACCCCGAATTCGATAATGAGAATGCCCAGGTGTTGCCCAGCCACTGGATCCGAGGCCAACGCGCCGTAATCGAGGAAATTGCCGCCACCGAATAGGCCCGCGTATCCTGTCCCTGCATATATTATGATACCCGCTGCGACCAGTTTGGTCACGATAGAGGGCGGCGCAACATTGCGTGCGTTCTCCACCCCAAATATCAGGCCGTACAAGATGAAGGCCGAGGCGAATATGACACCTGCTTGAAATCCGCCACCGGGCCCGAAATCGCCATGAAACTGCACATACAAAGCGAACAGCATTATGAAGGGTATCAGCAGCTTGGAAATTATACGCAAAACGCGATGGTGCCTCATACCGCGTCCCCGTTTTCTTCATTGTCAGCCGGTTCTGTCTTGATGCCGGCGTCATCACCCTTGCGTCCACCCAACAGCATCATCACCGCCACGGCTGCCGTGAATATCACCGTTACTTCGCCTAGTGTGTCATAGCCGCGATAACTCGCCAGCACGGACGTTACAACGTTAGGCAACCCCACCTCACCAAAACTTTCGTTCAGATATCGGGGTGCAACATGCAAGTTGACCGGCGCATCCGCCGCGCCGAATGCGGGCATGTCGAAGGTGGCATAGATAAGTGCAGCGCCGGTAATCAGAACCACAACCAAGGACAGCAGTGGCATGTGGGCCGGGGAGCGTTCCTTCTCACCCGTTAAGGCTAGGGTCGCCATCATCAGCACAGTGGAAATTCCTGCGCCAACGGCCGCCTCGGTGAAGGCGACGTCGACCGCATCCAAGGCCACAAACATGGAGGCGGCCAGCAGGCTGTAGATGCCTGACAGCATGACGACCGCGAATAGGCTGCGCAGCCACAGTATTGTAATTGCTGTGGCGCCCATGAACGTCAAAAGGATGATATCAATCAGGGTGACGATCATGCCGCACCGTCACTGTCGGTATCATTTCCAGCTTGTTTGGGTGTCCCCGGAGCCTGCCAAATGCGCAGTCCTGCTGCCAGGGCGGCGCGAGCCGTGGCATGGCTCGTAGTGGGCGACGTAAACAACAAAAATGCTCCAATGATCACCAATTTAATTCCGACCATGAAGGTTTCTGCTTGCAACAACAATCCTAGCAGGACTAATCCCGCACCCATAGTGTCGGTCAGACCAGCAGAATGTAGGCGGGTATAGAAATCAGGCAGGCGCCAGATACCAACGGCTCCAATCAATACGAAAATGGAACCTGCAAGCAACAGGATCCAACTGACAATATCCAGGATCAGGTTAATCATGGCGATCCTTCACCATCGCCGGAAGATGCAAGGTCGCCATATTTCACGAATTTCAGCACCGCGACGACGGCGATAAAATTGATCATGGCGTAGACAATGGCGATATCAAGGAAATCTGGCCGCCCCGTCAGAAAACCCAAGAGGGCAATTAATAGAACAGTTTTGGTGCCCACTGAATTCACGGCGAGTATGCGGTCGAAAACCGTCGGTCCGAGAAAGGCGCGGGCTAGCGCGATGCCCATGGCGACTAAAACGGCGAATGTGGTGACAGTAAACATCATGACTGCCCCTCCACCGCGGAAACTCGAGCATCCATTTCGCCTTCCAAAACGCCGTCGGCGGATCCTTGGTGCAGAGCGTGCACCCGGATCACATTTGGGTCCAGGTCAACCGAAATCGTACCTGGCGTCAGAGTGATGGAATTGGCGTACAAGGCCTGCCCTAAATCTGTCTTCTGGCTAACAGGTGCATCGAAGAGACAGGGCGAAATCGGTAATTTAGGGTCAATGATACGCTTCGCTACATCAATGTTGGCCTTCACCACTTCCCGGATCAGCCAGGGCAAATACCGTAATACTGCCCAGGTGATATGAATGGGCACGCCCTCGTGGTCGATCAAATCCATGCGCATGGCGATCCAAAGGCAAAATGCCACAGAGGCCGCGCCAAGGCCCAGCAACAAAATCTGAAAATAGCCTGACAGCAGCAACCAACAGGCTGCCAACGCTAAACACAAACCTATGCCATGTATTATGGAACGGTAGCTCCGTTTGACCCCGTCCCCGATTTCCTTACCGCTCACAACGCCCCTATTCAGTCCCTCAATTCGATATTGAAAATGTATAGTATGGCCTACCCCACTTTTGCCAGTGGAAAGCGCATTTCGTACCGTCGTAGGGCTAAAGATCCCTCCCAATGTATGGAATCAAGGTATTAAAGACGAACTTAAAACCAGTTTTGGTTGCTAGGTCTTGTTTGTTAGAGGTAGCGGAATGTGTTAACGTACCATCAACTCGTAAATACAAGGTGAGTAGTCGGCTTGTTTTAGGGGCGAGTACTCGCAAGGAGAAGCGAGTCTGATGGCTTCGAATGTAACAAATATCAACGAACCAAATCGCCCGCAAAGTGACGATAACGTTGAAACATTGAACGTCGAGCATCGCGCCGCGGAGACCGCCGCGCCTGTCGAACCGGCTGCTGAAGTCAAGGATGGCCAAGTCAAGTGGTTTGACGCTGTCAAGGGCTATGGTTTCTTTGTGCCTAGCGATAATTCCGGTGATGTGTTGATACATAAATCAATTTTGCGTGATGCCGGGATCGATACAATTTACGAAGGTACGGTGATAATTTGCGAAGTCGTGCGCCGCGAACGTGGTCAACAGGCCACCCGAATTATATCGACCGATGACAGCAATGCCTTGGTGCAACCTCCTAAAGACATCCGCCCGGTTGACGCGGTGCTCCCGGCTGAGGTGCAGGCCGAAGGTGAATTCGTAGACGCGACCGTAAAATGGTTCAACCGTGTCAAAGGTTATGGTTTTGTGACCCGCGGTGAAGGTACGGACGACGTCTTTATCCATATTGAAACACTTAGGCGTTTCGGGGCCGACGACATTTTGCCGGGTCAGGCTCTACAAATTCGCATTGGGAACGGCCCAAAGGGGCCGCTAGTGGCTGAGATCGCCTTCGTCTGAAATCGCCCCTTTTTTGCCATACATATGATTATTTCAGCTCGACGGCATAGTCGTTGATCATTGGAATAGTCTTGTTTATGCCCTGATCCTTGAGCATTTTAACCACTTTCGCTTCTGTAGCAATAGAAGCATGATCTGTCCCCGGAATCCAACAGGCTTCCTTTCCTTCCATTCTAGCTTTACGGATCAGTATATCCTGGATCGTATTATTGAGTACATGACCCATGGTAAGCATCCCGGTCAC
>CAXGCE010000020.1:0-11806 GCA_964007795.1 uncultured Alphaproteobacteria bacterium
TGGCCGGTATTTTCCGGAAAAATCGGCGAGGAAGTTTTCTAACAAGTGGAAAATAGCCCGCCGATCGGTTCCAGAAGCGGGTTGCAGGTTATGTCCTGGTTCTCCCATTTCTAACAAATTATTGATGATTACCTATAATCAGTTACAAGATTGTCAGACCAAATGGTTTGAATGATTGCGATATCCAAGGCGTACTGCAGCGATGGCGTCCGCCACGGCGGCCTGGCTAGGATCGATTACTGGGACACCCAGCGTGTCTTCCAGACGGTGACGGTATCGCGCCATGCCTGCGCAACCCATGATTAGGGTGTCAGCACCGTCCTCTTCAATCAACTTCCGTCCAACAGCCGTCATACGGCTTTCAACTTCTTCCTCAGCTGACAGCCCGGTAACGCCGACGCCGATCGCCCGGTCTCCAGCTAGGCGCCCTTCCAGACCCATTTGCCGGATGTAACGTTTATGGCGGGTGACGCCCTTTGGCAGAATGGCGATGATACCGAATTTTTCTCCAAGGGTCAGGGCTGTAGTTATGCCGCTTTCGGATATCCCCATGACAGGCCGGGTTGTTGTTTCCCGTGCTGAATGCAGGCCAGGGTCCGAAAAACAAGCGATGACGAAGGCGTCAGTATTATTGCCCTCCCGCTCAATCAGACCACATAGAGGACCGACAACGCTGTCTACATGGCGTTGGGTCTCAATTCCCGGTGGGCCATCTTTCAGGGTGAGGCAATCGATGCTTGGGCCGTCAGAAAAACGCAAAGGCTGCATGGCGGCGTCAATGCCGTCGGTGACATCGACAGAACTATTCGGGTTGATGACAACAATGCGCTCATTCATTGCTTTACTCCGGCGGAGGGACGGCTTCCGTCCGCTCAGTGATTAGACCGTAGTTTTCGATACGCCGGTGCTGTGCAAAGTTGAACACAGTTTCACGGATATAGCGGCCCCGGTTTAGATCGCACTCGGCCACGATTACCTCGTCCTCTGCCGTGGTGGCCAGGGCAACGATCTCTCCAGTAGGGGCGATGATACAAGATCCGGCCATCATATCCACGCCTCCTTCCATGCCTGCCTTGGCGGTGCCCACGGCCCAGCAACCGTTTTGGTAGGCGCCCGCCTGCATGGAGATATGATTGTGAAACATGCGTAGATGGGGACTTTCCCATGCCACAGAATTATAGACCGGGGTGTTGTAACCCAACATGACAAGATCAACGTCCTGCATACCCATCACGCGCCAAGTTTCTGGCCAGCGGCGATCATTGCACAAACACATGCCCATGACCCCACCCATGGTGCGAAAGACTGGGAAACCCAAGTCGCCAACCTCGAAATAGCCTTTTTCAAGATGTTGCCAGGGCCTTTCCGCCTCGTACGTGTCATGGCCCGGTAGATGCACCTTACGATACTTACCGACAATGATTGCCTGCTGGTCGACCAAAATCGAGGTGTTAAAGCGCCGTTTTCTTCCTGCATCGCCGTAGAACATCTCTGAGTAGCCGAGATAGAAACCTACGCCTAATTCTTTGGATAAATCGAACAGAGGTTGGGTTTGGCTCGAAGGCATTTCGGTTTCGTAGAAGCTGTCTAGTTCTGCCTCGTCCTCGATATGCCAACGTGGGAAGAACGTAGTCAGGGCCATTTCTGGATAGACCACAAGGGTGGCGCCCCGGCTGTGGGCTTGGCGCATCATGTTGGTCATACGATTTATGACGCTTTCGCGGCTTTCTTCACGCTCGATAGCCCCAAGTTGGGCGGACGCTACGGTAATGATGCGTGACATGGTCGTTCCCCGAATTTCCTTACAGCCTTTTTGGCAAGAGAATTGTATTCTATCATAAATACCAACACTGAAATGAGGGCGTTTTCTTGGCAATTCTTTTTCATTGCCCCTGGAACACTGCGGATCAGTGGCTGGCAGCCTTTCAGGCCGCCATGCCCAATGATGAGTTCCGTATCTATCCTGACCTTGGAAAGGTGGAGGAGATCGACGTCGCTATGGTCTGGCGGTTGCCGCATGGGGTGCTATCGGGCTTGCCTAATCTTTTGGGTGTTTGCTCACTGGGGGCAGGGGTTGACGCCCTTTTAGAAGATCCTGATCTGCCGAGGAATATTCCCATCGCTCGTCTGGTCGACCCCCTGATGATGGATCGTATGGCTGAATACGTCTGCGCCGCGGTTCTGCATCATCATTTGGGCTTTGACGACTATAATGAACAACAGACCCGGCAATTTTGGCAGCGCAACCCCACTACTGATGCTCGGGACCGCACTGTAGCCCTTTTAGGCATGGGTCAGATGGGCCAGCGATGCGCGGAGCGGTTGGGTGCTTTGGGATTCAAGCTAATCGGATGGAGCCGGGGTCCGAAGAAAATAGATGGCGTGAAATGTTTTCACGGTCGGGACCAACTGGATGGCGTTCTGCAGGCCGCCAGCATCGTCGTCATTCTATTGCCGTCGACGGAACAAACCATCAACCTTATCGACAAAGCAGCCTTAAATGCCATGCAGAAAGATGCATTTTTGATCAACTGCTCCCGCGGAGAGATCGTAGTCGAGGACGATCTGATTTCTGCGTTGGATAGCGGCCATCTTAGTGGTGCCACATTGGATGCATTCCGTCAGGAACCGCTGCCCTATGGTCATCCTTTTTGGCAACACTCCAAAATTTGTGTGACACCCCATATCGCCAGTCTGTCGGCTCCTGATACCGCCGCCGTTATTCTGGCTGACCAGTTGCGCTGCATCCGAAACCGGCAAAGTGTAGCGAACACGGTCAATTTTGAGCAGGGTTATTGAATTGAGGCGCCCGAAAAGCCATATCCTATAGCCGGGGGACCACCTCTTCAGCAAAAAGGGTCATCTGGTCCAAAAGTTCGTCTGCGGTGTTCACGGCAAAATACAGACCTAGTAGGTGGGTCACACCGGCTGCCTTTAGCGCCCGGGCCTTTTCCACCACCTCTGCAGGCGTTCCGACGAGATTGGCGTCCGCCATGGAAATTCCTGCCTGTTCCTTCAGCGTGGATTGGGTTAGCGAGACCAAATGTTTGTGCATCTGGCTCGATGTAAATCGGGCCACGGCGCGGTCATGGTTGTGATCGACAAGGGCGATATATTGGGGGGCGATGGCGATTTCTGAGAAGTCGCGGCCGGCGTTAGTACAAAGTTGGCGCAAATGAACGATATCTGCAGTGATGCGATCCAAGGGAAGGCCAGCCGGCAACCAGCCGTCACCTAGGGTAGCTGTGCGGTAGAGCTGGTTCACATTGTTGCCACCAAAATAAATTGGGATCCGTTCCTGCAAGGGTTTAGGGAATAGCTCTACATCCTTGTAACGGAAAAATTCGCCGTTGAACGTGGCACGATCATCGGTGAAAAGTTTTTGTAGGGCGCGCACGCCTTCTTCTACAATTTTACCCCGCGGCGTCCGCTCCCCCGGTTGCAGTGCCTCAAACTCTTCGCGATATGCGCCGATCCCGACACCCAATTCTAGTCGCCCACCGCTCATATGATCCAGAGTGACTAATTGTTTGGCCGTAACCACGATATCCCGGCGCATGGGCAACACTAGAATTCCTGTGCCGAACCTCAGTGACTTGGTCTGCGAGGCTAGCCAGGCGTAGGTTATCAGGATGTCCCAGAATCGCGGCGGACGGCCAAACTCAGCCCGCACATAGTTTTGCGTGGTCATGTGATCGTTGCCCCAAATTGAATGATAACCCAGGGCCTCCGCGTGTTTCGCGATAGATAAAAGTACGTCGGGTTCAGAAAATGGGATTGGATAGGTTAAGCCTTCCATACCAGTGGGAAACCCAACGCTGACGATCATGATCAAGCTCCCAATCTTGTTCCAGCCGGCGGCTGCAATGCTGCAAGTGTCGCCGCCAAGGATGAACGCTCATCGATGCCCGCGACAACGACCTCATCCAGACCCGCTGCGCGGTATTCTTCGAGCCGTGCTTGGACCTGATCCGGGGTGCCACTGACGCTGTGGCGAGCGACAACCTCATCGCTGATCATTGCAACCGCGCGTGACCAGTTATTGTCCGCAACCGCGTCGTAAAGTGCTTGTCGGTTCAGGTTGGCGCCGCCCATAGTTATGTTTGGTTCATGGTGGGCTCCACGCAGGACAAACGCCAAAAGCCGTTTCAGTTTTTCATAGGCCCTGCCTTCGTCATTGTCGACAGAGGCGAAGACCAGGCCAATATGCCGCACTTTCCTTGTCTCTGCGCTGGCTGACACTTGATCCAGAGACCAGCGCACAAATTCAACAGTAGTCGCCGCGGATAGCAAGACGCCATCCGCGTGGCGTCCGGCCAGCCGCAACATCTTTGGCCCGGTCGCGGCCAGCACGATCGGGACGTCCTGGCGGCCGGTCTCCAAAGAGCGGCCCGTGACCCGAAATTGTTGGCCTTGGAGGTTGATAACATCACCGGACAAAAGGCTTTTGGTTATCTCAAGGCTTTCTGCCAATGTGGCTAAGGGTTTTGGACGCAGGATGCCAGCGGCAGCCAGATCTCCCGGGGCGCCAGCGCCTATGCATAGACAGATGCGACCGGGAAAATGTTCGTTCAGACTGGCGGCTGTCATAGCAATCTGTACCGGGTGCATGACATAGGGACTGAGGGACATCAGGGCACCGGTAATCCGTTGAGTGGCGGAAAGGGTCATGACAGTTTGGACGATTGGGTCCCTCTGGAATAGATGGCTGGCAAGCCACAGTGTGTCAGCGCCGCCGTCTTCCGCGCAACGAGCAAGTCCAGGGAGGTCTACCGCTGGCTCGGCCCCTTGCAGGGAAACGCCCAAGCCGGATCTATTGCCGGTGGCGCTGGTCTGGATCAAAGCTTCGCGCTGGGCCGACTGGAGACGGCTTCATACCAGCGCTGGGCATTTTTTGCGTTTTCCGGCAAACCCATTTTTAGCCACTTAGCGAAATCGAGAAAGACCATGAGATCTATATCCGCTACAGAATAGCTGTCGCCGGCGACGAATGGCTTTTCGCCAATCATGCCCTCAATTCGGTCCAGGAATTTCAGGGCACGTGCCTTGCCCCGCTCCGCCAATTCTGGAATTTGTTCATAGTTATCGGGGCCCGGCAAGGCACGACCTTTCATGCGTGGTGTGGAATTGCGCAGGGCCTCTGCCATACCCATCGAGCCGTTGAATTCGATTTGCCAACGGATGTCGGCTACGTGGCCCTTCTCCGCTGCGGTCCTGCCCATCAACGGGGGTTCAGGGAATTTATCCTCCAGATATGCCCAAATACCGGCAGTATTTAAAATATTTGGTCCGTCATCAATTTCAAGAGCTGGTAGAGTGCAATTCGAGTTGACAGCGCGGAAGTCATCACTCAACTGTTCGCCGTCAGCGATGGAAATATTCACCGTCTCGATTTCCAGACCTTTTTCGGCGATAAAAATCCGGACCCGGCGTGGCGAAGGTGCGGTACTGCAATCGTAAAATTTCATGGATTTTTCCTTGTTTCGCCTGCCGGTGGCTTTAAGCGGCAGTCCAGCTGGGCGTATTTCTGGCCGACAGTATGGGCCAGATCTGCAGCCTTAATCCAGTGAGGTTTTTCCGTGGGCCGCATTTTTGGGTGATGCAGCAGGTTTGCAAAAAGCCAATCAAAATCACCCGGGCCGCTGCGGGGACCGAAGATTCGGCGAGGGGCCATTTCTTTTGTTCCGTTTGCGCTGAGTGTGGCGATGGCATAACTGAAGATATAATTGGGCGTCAGTCCCATGCGTAAATCAGAATATTGGATTACATCGCGATATTGGTCCAGGCGATAGAACCCCTGGCTGAAAGAAGACAGCTGTTTAAAGGCGCTGTTATCTCCTAAGCAGCTGGCTAAGGACAGGTGGCGCGGATGAATATAAAGGGTGGCGTGCTGGGTATCCCCGAAAACGGGTAGATACAAATTTACGTAATGGTCATTCTTCAGAACGATTGTACGCCAAAATAGGCTGGTAAAGGGCAGGGGAATGGCTAGTAAACTGTCCTGCGTTACGCCGGCCTGGCGTAGCAGATTTTTTGCCTTTGAGAGGACGATACGTTGCGCCCCGACGCACCAGACCTGATAGGCTGTTGATAGAACCAATGCGACAATGACAGTTTTACCTAAGCCTTCCGTCCATCGTCCCGAACAAAGCGCAATGATCGTGATCAACAACAATGGGATAGTATAGAGTGGATCGATAATAAACACGGATCCGACGCCGAAGGGTTCAAGAGAAAGAGGCCAGAACAGTTTGGTGCCATAGATGGTCATGGCGTCGAGCAGGGCGTGAGTGGACAGACAAAGGTATATAGCGGCATAGGTTTGCCAGCGCTGTTGCTGACATGCGGCGATTAACCGCACCATGGCTTCGCCAATAACCGGGGTGACCATCGCTTGTATGATCAGGGAATGGCTAAACCCCCGATGAGAGACAAAGGTCTCCACAGGATCTCCGGCGGGAATGAGCACATCCAGATCTGGCAGCGTGCCCAGCAAGCCGCCCGCGATGGCGGCTCGCCGGGGACCTAGGCGCCGGCCCAGAACGGCGACGCAGACGCCGGCGCCGAGAACGATCTGGGTCAGTGTATCCATGGATTAGGGGTTAGCGCTCCACGTTGGCGCCGCGAAGGGGTACGCCAAATTCTCTATGGCAAATTTCTGCGAGTTTTACGATGCCATTACGGATGCTCTTCTGGCTGGCATTGCCAAAACAAAGGCGCATGCGATGGCGGCCACTGTCCGGATCGGCCGACCACTCGGAGCCGGGATTGATGGCTACGCCTTGGGCTCCTGCAATCTGGGATAGTTTGTCCGTGTCTACCTGGTCGGGTAAGGTGACCCAGATAAAGATTCCGCCTTTGGGCCCGACAAATTCTGCGCTGGCCCCGAACTGCTCCTCCAACGCAGCAACCATCGTTTCACATTTGCCTTTCAGAACCTGACGCAGATTGTCCACGTGGGAATCGAATTGGCTAGGACAAAATTCCGCGAGGGCCATTTGCTCCAGCGCACCACATCCGCCATCAGTCTTGAGTGGAAGGAGGCGGCTCATCACTGGCCAGTCCGCCACCACATAACCGATCCGCAGGGCTGGAGCGATGGATTTTGAGAAGGTGCCGCAATAAATCACTTGGCCTTTATCATCCAACGATCGGATGGCCGCTGGACGTGTGCCCTCCCACAACAGATCGGCGTAGCAATCATCTTCGAATATAGGCACGCCGTATTGCCGTGCCAAAGCCAACATTTCTTGTCGCCGCTCCAGGCTTAAGACCGTACCCGAAGGGTTTTGCACCGTGGGAATGGTGTAGATGAACTTGGGTGTCACGCTTTTGTCGGCAAGTCCTCGCAGAATGGAAGCCAGGCTATCCATGCACATGCCGCCCCCGTCCACCTCGACCGCTTTGGCGTCAACGCCGCGACTGCGTAGGCGGCTGAGCGCACCGCCATAGCTAACGTCTTCCACGACTACGGTATCGCCAGGCGACAGCAAAGCGTTGTTGACCAAATCCAAACCCTGTAGAGAACCAGTGGTGACCAAAATTTGGGTGGGATCTGTAGCCAGTCCGGCTCGGTTTTCCAGCATCTGTGCAATGTAGGTACGTAGTGGCAGGTAACCCTGTGCGCCGCTGTTCATGCCGTATGTGGCCAAGTGCCTGCCGTCCTTTTTCATAGCCGTACTCAGCGCATCAAGCAGTCCCATAACGGGTACGCTGTCGGCATCATTGTGGCCGCCAACGAAGTTGTACTGGGGAAAACCGCCAAACGCATTGGCGGCGGGAGGTAAATCTTGGCGAAAGAACGCCGTGTAATCAAAACTCATGAAAGGGCCTTTCAAATATTCGGCGGAGAGGCTCAAAGTTGAACTTTGGGATATTAATGGTACATTCAGCAAAGTGAATCGCCAAATCATGGGTAGGGGATAGGCAAGTGGCAGCAATTCTCACAAATTTACGAAATACAGTGATCGCAGGCATAGTTCTGGCCATTGTCATGGTCGGAGTTCTTATGGGGTGGCACGAGGGCAGCATCGCCTTCGACATGGCGTGGGCGACATTCTTTATGCGCTGGCTGCATGTGCTAGCGGGCGTTATGTGGATTGGCATTCTGTGGTATTTCAATTTCGTCCAAATTCCTACCATGCCGTCCATTCCGGATGAACAGAAACCGGCTATCGGGAAGCATATCGCTCCCTGCGCCCTGTTCTGGTTCCGTTGGGGTGCAATGGGGACCATTGTCACCGGGCTGCTATTGGCTTGGATGAGCGGGTATCTGGTAGAGGCCATCGCGCTAGGTACTACCGACGGGGTGCCGAAGCACACTGCTATCGGTATCGGAATGTGGCTGGGCGCTATCATGTGGTTCAACGTCTGGTTCATCATCTGGCCAAACCAGAAAAAGGCTCTCGGTATCGTTGATGCGGATGCGGATACCAAGGCGGCGTCAGCCCGGACGGCGATGCTGTTCAGCCGCACCAACACGATGCTGTCGATTCCAATGTTGTATGCCATGGTTTCGGCACAGAATATCTACTAAGCCAAAGTGCCCAAGTGCTAGGCCCGAGCCGATGGCTCGGGCCTTGTTGCTTCTAGACTATTTTGGACTTTGAATATTTCACCTGCTCTCTCAGCCGAGCTACCCCTTAAAGTTTCCTCCTGTGCGGTCGGGCTGCGGGAACCGGGACCTCAGCGTTCCGACAACATCAAAATTGTCTGAATAAGGGTTAATCAGCGGTTGCAATATGTTCTCGCTTCACCAAATCCCAATCGATCTGGTAGCCCAAGCCCGGTTCTGTTGGCGCATGGACGTAACCATCCACATATTGAATATCCTCTACCAGGCCAAATTCGTTGGCACCCGTGCAGGGAAAGAATTCAAAGAATTCGCAATTCTGCACCGCCATGGTGACGTGTAGATTGGCCACGTTATTGAGCGAATTGCCGCCGTGATGAATTTCGCACTTCATGTTGAAGCCTTCGGCCAGATGGCATAGGCGCAGAAGAGGCGTGATGCCACCCGTAATGGCCACATCGCCCCGCAATTTATCCGTGGCATTCTGCGTGATCCATTGCGCCATACCGTAAAAACGGCCCGGCGCATATTCCGTGGACATGATAGGGATATCGAGTTTTTGTTTTAGTTTTACGTAATTGTAAATGTCCTCTTCCACCAATGGATCTTCATACCAATAATAATCCGATTCCTCGATTGCCCGTCCCACGCGCATGGCGTCTTCGTACTGATAGGCCCACATGGAGTCCATCATCAACTTCATCTCACCGCCTACACCTTCCCGTACGGCCTGGGCTATTTCGATATCTGGCTGGGCCTTGCCGTGGGGGTGTAGTTTGTGGGCGGTCCAGCCCATTTCCTTGAAGCGAAGGGCTTCCTCCACGTAGGCCTCCTTGGTTTCGTGATAGGCAGTGGAGGAATAGACTGGCACGCTTTCCTTACAAGTTCCCAAAAGGCGGTGAATGGGCTGCCCCGTCGTCTTGCCGTTGATGTCCCATAGACAGATATCGATGGCCCCGATTACATTGGTCGCTACAGAACGGTTCATCTTCCACATTTCCCACCAGATTGCGCCAATATCCTGGGGGTTGCGGCCCATGATCATGGGCTTGATAAACTCGATCAGACCTGGGACAAAATGCTGTGCACCCATGCGCGAAGAACCCAGAAACGCATTGCCGCTAACGCCTTGGTCCGTCTCCACGGTGACTATGCCCAATTGCTGATCTTGACCGAACATAGTCCCCACCCCGGTCTTCCAGCCCTGGGACTTCCAGTTAACAATATCAACCTTTACATCGCTAATTTTCATGGCTGCTTCCTTCCATTTGTGGCTGATCCTGCACTTTAGGCCACGACATGCCGTAATTGCTGACTAATTCAGTCCATTTGTACTAAGTCAATTTTGTCTCCAAAACCACAAACCCCTGGCGATCGAGGACCGCCAGGGGTTTGGGTATTTTTGGTGGCTCCTCCCAGACTCGAACTGGGGACACCGGGATTATGATTCCCGTGCTCTAACCAACTGAGCTAAGGAGCCGATGAGAAGGGGGATATAGGGTTCCCCCAGGCAAGCTGTCAAGATGTCATCGACAGCGTGCCATCCGGTCATTAAATTGGCGACCATGGCCGAGATTAACGATCCTATTGCTCATTTCCAATCCTGGTTGGCGGAGGCGGATATATCCGAACCGAACGACCCGACGTCCATGGCGCTGGCTACGGCAGATGGCAGCGGCGTGCCAAATGTACGGATGGTATTGTTGAAGGGGGTAGATCAGGCCGGCTTTGTATTTTACACAAATTTCGAAAGTGCTAAAGGAAATGAGCTCGAAGCCAATCCCCAGGCGGCCTTGTGTTTTCACTGGAAGTCCCTGCGCCGCCAAGTGCGCGTTCAGGGCCAGATCGAGGTGGTCACGGATCAAGAGGCCGACGACTATTTTGCATCCCGCGCCAAGGATAGTCAGATCGGCGCCTGGGCCAGCCAGCAATCTCGGCCCCTAGAGAACCGCTTCGCCCTAGAAAAGGCGGTGGCGCGTTACGCTGCCAAGCATGTCGTGGGTGCCGTACCACGCCCACCCTACTGGTCCGGCTACCGTTTGGTGCACCAAAAAATTGAATTCTGGACCGATAAACCCTTCCGACTGCACGATAGGGAAGTGTTCCACCGCGATGTCAATAGTGCTCATGGTTGGCGGAAAGAGAAGCTTTATCCCTGATTTTGGATCCGAGTTGACACTGGCCGCCTAAAGCATGGGCATGCAGGCTCGCTGCCGGATGAACCCCTGGCCAGCAATAAATTAGACGAGGCGGCCCCTCAAATTCCCATTCGCTAGGCATATTGCAGGCCCAAGGCGAGAATTGAAGGCCTCGACCTAACCACTAAAAGATTGGAAAGGGCTGACATACGGCTGGCGATCGTTGTTTTAGTTATATAGTAAGAAAATCATGTTGGAGCAGTCGTCGTCAGAGGTTTTTTTATGTCAACGTCAGCCTACCCCCTGGACGGGATCACCGTCCTTGATTTTGGTCAAATCTACAACGGACCCTATGCCTCGTTCATGCTGGCCATGTCCGGCGCTCGGGTGATCAAGATCGAGCCACCCCACGGAGAACCCCTCCGTCGGCGCACCGTTGCCGATGGCGGTAGCGTTCCCCTGGCCATGTTAAACGCTAACAAAGAAGGCGTGACCTTGAACCTGAAACATGAGCGCGGACGCGAAACCCTGTGCAAAATGGTAAAGAAGGCGGACGTGCTGTTAGAAAATTTTGCACCTACGGTAATGACACGCCTCGGTGTCGGCCCCGAGGTCCTGATGTCCGTCAATCCGGCGCTGATCTATGCCTCCGGCTCCGGCTATGGCTGGGAGGGCCCGAGGCGTGATGACCTGGCGATGGACCTGACAGTGCAGGCGGTGGGCGGTGTCATGCATGTCACGGGTTTCCCCGACGGCCCGCCGGTCAAGGCCGGCCCTGCTATTTGCGATTTTATCACCGGCACGCACCTTTATGGTGCTGTGGTCACTGCCCTGTTCGAACGGACGCGTACCGGCAAGGGACGGGTGGTTGAAGTATCCATGCTTGATTCCATCTTTCCCACACTGGCTTCGAATTTGGGTATGTATTTTGGGCAAAAACAAAAGGGCGGCGAAATCCTTACCCGCACCGGCAATAAACACGGTGGCCTATCCGTAGCACCCTATAACGTTTATGCGGCCAAGGACGGCTATGTGGCCATCATCACTGTTCGGGAAGATCACTGGCAAAATCTTTTGGTAGCCATGGGTCGGGAGG
>CAXGCE010000021.1:0-11673 GCA_964007795.1 uncultured Alphaproteobacteria bacterium
CTACGACTGAGTATAACTTATTGGACCCTCCCCTTGGCTGCAATGTAGGCCACCCTCATCGATTTCTCTTTCTAAGAGTCGTGTGTAGTAAGCAATAAGATCCCCATCATCACACGCAATCAACAGTATTTCGAAGTCTCCAAGCTTTCCGATCTTCATGTTATTGACATTGTGAGGTCGAATTTGGTCGATGTAGCCTCCAACACGGATACCCTCCGCACTCCTGGGAAGATCAAGGACTAGGTCGGGAGATATTGGGAGGGTTTGGCGGAGATCCAGAGGCCTTGTGACATGAATCTTGTCTCCGTATGCGGCGAAGTATAGGTTGAAGTCGTGCGAAAGGGCTCCGAGATTGTTGCGCCAGTGAGCCATTCGAGGAGGGGCATGGTCGCCGAGTCCGAGTACCTGAGAGATTGTAAGCCGATGATCCATTTCAAGTCAAGGACATTTAAACGCACCCTTTGCCTTCCTTTCTGCGCATGGAAGTTTCCTACGTCGATTTCCTTGAAGATCCTCTCGCCCAAGGGGGACAGAGGCTCCCTCGGCCCACAGCAAAAGAGTGGTGCGCAGGCTGGCGGCGCAACGATCTGCCAGATCAAGCCAAGTACCCGTCACATCACCCCCTTCATTACCTGCCGTTGACATGGCGTTACGACGTGCCGTCAGGTAGCACGCGTAGGCCCTTTTACTTTTCCGTGCCAGGGTTGATCGAGGGTCATAGTCCGCCAGGGCACTTAAATAGACCCAAGCGTGGCCGTAGTTATCGAGTTCAGTCGCTTCAAAAGAGGCCTCTTTCGGATTGTCGTGTTTTGAGGATGGATCAAGTGCTGTTCGCATTGCCTGATAACCTGCAAAGTCTATGTAGGCGAGATGTTCAAAATGCCTCTCTATGAGGGAGATTGGGGTTTCACCTATTCTGCCAGCCGTCGCATCGGCAGAACCAAGTGCGAGAGGCAAGACAACTGCAGTGGCTGCGAGAATATATTTCATTACATAGTCTCCTTTAAGACGAGCTGCGCAACGATCATGGCTGCTTTTTCTCTTCTTGTGGATCAGGGGGTGGTCTAACGATTTGCTTGTCCTCTCCTTCGGTGAGTGCGTCGACATTGCCTGTCAATATTCCACCAGGGGTAACTTCAAGCTGGGCATAATTAATGTCGCCTATAACCGTTCCGGTTTGATTGATCTGTAGTTGTGTTTTGGCAGTGAGGGTGCCTTCATACTGACCATCGATTTCGGCCTTTTCGACTTCAGCACTGCCAGTGAATCTACCCGTCGCCTTTACTATGAGATGGGTAGTCGCGATGGTGGCTCTGACCGTTCCTTCAATGACCACTTCGTCACAATTGCCAAGTGAACCGTCAAATTCGATGCCAGGTCCAATCAGAACGGAACGTATTTCTACATTTGATGTCATGGGCTGCAGGGACGATGTGCTAGGGGCCATCATGTTCTCCAGACGGGCAATGTGAAATTCGGGATTACTTTCCAATACCGTCCTGGTTTCACGGTTTTTTGGCGTTATTTGAGTATCCATCTGTTCTTTTTGATTGGGTTTAACGCCTGAGAGATTGGACCTCTTCTTTGCAATGAGTTTGTTAATCATTCACTATTCTCCGTGTGGTGCGGCCGCTTTTTGGCAACGGTGATAACTCGATTCTTGATGGTGATGGCATAGTGACTTGTGTAGAAATCAAGGATGCGGCTGCTGTTGCGGCCAAGATAACGTCGGATGCGTTTGATTGTGCTCTTGGTTACGGAGTAGTGCTCGACACCGCACCTGTGTTCGAGCTCACCAAACCCTATAATCAGTTCAACGATGCCGTGCGGTATGACGCCCCGTTGCATTTGTTCTTCCAAATGCGTGCCAAAATCCAATTCCATGACAGTCTCTCCACACATACTTCGAATTGGCCATTGCTGCACTCAAAGCAGATCAGCGATCTTTCCATGGTGTTAGGGTGTCAGGAGAAAATGGTTATCAAATGTCTGAAGTTGGGCAATTTCGTGACCACTAATGGCAAATGGGTAATTGCTACGCCATTGCGCCAATTGATTGGCGATCCTAATCGAGCGCAAAGAGCAGACGTCAGATTCTGCCCTACGAATACCACCCAATGAATACCAAACAAGCTAAGGTCAGGCGGTTAAGGCGAAGCATTTGGTGGTGATTAAGTGCAACTCGACTAGTGCACGCAAGTTTTACAGCTGCAGAGAATCCGAAGATTACCAATGGTTAGCCCATTTCATGGACAAACCGCACGCGACCAAGGGCGTTGCGAATTCTGATGTTTCGACATAGGAAGACGAAAAAGAGGGAGAGTGAATAATTCACGGGCCCGCGAGGCGAAACACATCGAAAGTGCCCGGTACGCCTTTCAGCTCGTAAGTACCGGCAGGGTCAAAAACGATTTCACTTCCGCCCGTAAGGTCCATCAGGGTTCTAGTCACCAGCACTTCGCCAGGTTCCGCCTCCCCCATGACCCGTGCGGCAATGTTGACGGCAAGCCCGGTAATATCATCCCCTCGCACTACAATTTCACCGATGTGTAAACCGGCTCGTACGCTCAGACCTATACCGCCAAGCTCTTCTACTAGGTGTTGGGCGCAATGAAGCGCGCGCGCCGGCCCATCAAATATTGCAAGGATTCCGTCACCGGTGCTTTTGACGATACGACCACGAAAATTATCAACTAAACTTTCTGCTAAATGATCATGCCGATCCATCATTTCACGCCAGCGCTGATCCCCCATGGCGGCGAGCTGTTCCGTCGATTGGACGATGTCTGTGAAGAGTGCCGTCGCCAACCGACGTTCATCCAGGCCATCGCTAATCGTTCCCAAGCTACTCGCTTCGGCAAATCGCACGATGGCGTCAACGACCGTGTCAGGATCGCCAAGCCATGGGAGGTGGGAGCGACCTGGCAATTCAAGATACACGGCATCTAAAATGTTATCAGCGAGATAGCGACCATTGCCGCGCGCTACGGCCCTGTCCTGGCGCCGTTGAATAATGAGGGTCGGCAGCCGCACATCAGGAAGGATAGGCCTTACGTCGATCCTTTTATTGGCCATCATAAATTTGCGTATCGCACTAGGACTCGCGCTCATTCGCTCTAAGCGGGCTAGCCACTCGGGGTATCCAGGCTCGTAGTCGTTTTCGGGAGCCATCAAGTGGACAAGCGCCCCTTTTCCCCAAGCCGCAACAAAATCATCAATGTAATCTTCCAATGGTGGTCGGTGAGGATAATTTTCTGCTCCATCAAACCGGGCCATGGAGCCGAAGAGAACGAGGCGCTCGACCTTCTCGGGATAACTTGCCGCAAATAAAAGGCTCATGGGCCCGCCTTCCGAAAGGCCAAATATAGTAGCTCGTTCCGAACCAGCGGCCTCCATTACCGCGCGCAGATCATCGATCCGTTCTTCAAGGTTTGGCACCCCCTCGGTCCGGTCCGACATTCCTTGGCCGCGCTTATCGAAGACGATAACCCGGAAGGCTTCAGAAAGATGGTTTAGGAATGCCGCAGTTTTCTGATCCTCCCAAGCGAGTTCAATATGCGAAACGATGCCGGGCACGTAAACGAGGTCGCGACGACCCCGCCCAAAAATTTGATAGGCAATGCTCAATTCACCGGATTGTGCGTATTGCGTTTCCGGTATCGCATAATCGGTGATCGCCATCCCTCGCCTTTAATTTTTTAAGTTCTATATTGACCACGCCGCAAATTTAAAACTGGTATACCCGACCATAAACAAAATTCACCTCCCTACCAGCTTTACTGTTGCCCTGGGATACATTCCAATCTGGTGCCTCAGAATATCTTCTCAACGCTTGTCATTGGTCTAGAAACCCAGTGGAATTATTGAATAATTCCATCGTCAACAACGGCGAAGTGGCGATTTCGGAGCTGCGGCAATAGCCCGATTTCTGATCAAACAACTGGAAGTATGCGATTGGACGCTGGTAAGGTCAGAAGCGAGCCCAAAGGGCCTTTAAAAGACGGCGCGTCGGCCTGCTTAAACTTAACTGGATATAGGAGCCTTGGAGGCTTGTGTCTTGTCAGCTAGTAGGCCAAGAACTAGCTCACTGGAGGCCTTTATTGCTGGAGGGTTTCCATCCAAATCTCCGAGGCTGTACACAGGAGGAAAAAGATGACCGACGTTAAAGAAATTGACTATGCCGCCAGGCGGGCTGCCCTTGTTGAAAAATACACCCCGACTAACCAGCCAGCTGGTGGCGATCCAGTCGCCACGGGAGGCGTCGATCATCTGGCACTAATTTGCTCGGATATTGGCCGCACAATTAAGTTCTATACGGAAGTCGTCGGTATGACGCTGAATAAGGTCGTAGCCAACCGCGATGAGCCGAGTTCAACGCATATATTCCTGGATATGGGTGGCGGCAACTTCCTGGCCTTCTTCGATTTCCCGAAGAATGGTCCTCTCAAGACTCAGCGCGGTGTGGGGAGTATGCATCACCTGGCGCTCAAGTGTACCCCGGAACAATACAACAAGGCTATTCTGACCCTGCGCGAACGCGACATAAAGCATGACATTCATGGCGACGAGACGATGGGTTCTATCTATTTCCGAGATCCCGACGACATTTTACTTGAGATCACGACAGGATATTGACGCGAATGCTCGGTCGCAAGATCGTGCGCGTTGTCACGGCGCACCAGCAAAAAGAGGGCGCGGGCTTTCTGGTCCGTCGCCCGGTCCCAACGGCTGACCTAGAACAATTTGATCCGTTCCTCCTGCTGGATGAGGTGGGACCGGTGTCTTATGGGCCGGGTGAAGCTATCGGCGCTCCGGACCATCCCCATCGTGGATTTGAAACGGTCTCATACATTCTCGCCGGACAGAAGCTGCACGAGGATTCAACCGGCAAAAGCCAACTACTCAAGGCTGGTGATGTGCAATGGATGACTGCGGGCGCCGGCATCGTACATTCGGAATTACCGGGACCGGATTTCAAGTCATCGGGTGGCCTCGCCCACGGCTTCCAGATCTGGGTCAATCTTCCAGCCGCGTACAAATCCGCAACGCCGGGCTATCAGTACCTGCCGGCTTCGGCAATACCGACGGCCGCTAGCTCGGATGGGTTGATGGAGGTTACGGTTATAGCGGGCGAAGCGTTCGGTGTGTCTGCGGCTATCGGCACGCATACACCGATCTGGCTCCAAGATTGGCGTGTTCGTCCAGGCGCCACTGCCCGTATCACCATCGACCCCGACTTCAATGTAGCCACTTATGTCTTTGAGGGCGCTGTCCATTTTGGTCCCAGCCGTGACAGGGTGGCACGGGGACAAATGGCTGTGCTGGGGGAGGGAACGGCATTAGAATTGTCTGTGTTGGAGAGCGATGATGTTGGTCGCTTCTTGCTGCTGGCGGGCACGCCAATTCGCGAACCAATCGCTCGTTACGGCCCGTTCGTCATGAACAATACCGATGAGTTGAGGACAGCGGTTGCCGACTTCCAATCCGGGCGTATGGGCATAATCGCCCGTAGTTGAAGGGTTCAAAGCGGGTTCTTGTTGCCATAGGGTGGATTAATGCAACAACCTCGGTCACAGCATAATTAAGCCGCCAGCCAACCCGCCTCAATTTGGCGCTGGTGTGCAATCGTGGCATTGCGCATAAGAATACCGACCGTAACCGGGCCGACACCTCCTGGCACCGGTGTAATCCAACTTGCGATCTCCTTAACTTGATCGGTGTCGACATCCCCAACAATTCGCACACGGCCATTCGGTAATTCTTGCTGGTTGATACCAATATCGATGACGGCAGCGCCAGGTTTGACCATATCAGGTCCAAAGAACTTGGGTATCCCCACTGCAACAACGACTACATCTGCGCGGCGTGAATGCATGGCTACGGATCGGGTCATCTGATGGCACACGGTCACGGTGGCGCCTTCCGCCATCAAAAGGAAGGCGGCGGGCTTCCCGACAATTTCGGAATGGCCAATCATCACGACTTCCAGACCCTGCAATTCAAGGCCCGTCTCTTTTATAAGTTCCACGGCAGCTGCAGCCGTGCATGGAGCCAACGCAACATCATTATAAACAATGTTGCCTATCGATGCTGGGTTCATGCCTTCTACATCTTTGAGTGGGTGAATTGAGGATTGCAATGACCGGATATTGATATGAGTAGGTACTGGACGCTGTATAATGATGCCGACAACGCCTGGGTTCTCATTCATTTCACTAATGCGGGCTTTGCATTCTTCATAAGATATGTCGCCAGACCAAGACATCTGATCAAACGGGATACCGGTCTTTTCTGCCGCACGCGACTGATTGCGGACATAAACGGCGACTTCTGGAATATTGCCAATACTGATGGAGACCAGCCGACCAATAGGGTGCATGGCTGAAGTCTGTATTACGTAGGCGCTTACCTCAGACAAAATTCGAGCCTGTACGGCACGCCCATCAATCAGCCGATTATCCTTCATCATCTCGGTATTTGCCATTTCGGATTTTGACGTGGCGACAACATGCCTGGTTCTGGCAATGCCCGCACACAACCTAATGTGATGTAGACGACTAGATATAGGCGGGAGCGAAACATCGTATGCCGAACAAAATTAGAATAGCCCCTCAATGTCCCCACTTTCATTCAGGCGGATCGCCTCGGCAGCCGGCACACTCGGTAGGCCCGGCATCGTCATGATAGCGCCGCAGACAACGACAATAAAACCAGCGCCAGCTGACAATTTCACTTCCCGCACTGGTACGCTATGGCCGACAGGTGCGCCCCGTAGGTTGGGGTCGGTTGAGAAGCTGTATTGGGTCTTTGCCATGCATACGGGCAAGTGACCATAGCCCGCATCACCCCACTGCCGCAGTTGATCGCGAATACTCTTATCTGCCAAGACTTCGTCGGCTCGATAAATTCGCTTGGCAACAGTTTCGATCTTCTGAAAAAGCGGCATGTCGTCAGGGTAAAGAGTGGAAAATTGCGAAATACCGCTTTCGGCAATTTCCGCAACCCGCGTAGCTAGATCAGTGATGCCATTGGAACCCTCAGCCCAATGCTTGCAAAGGAAGGCTTCGGAGCCCAACCTTTCGACGTATTCGCTTATAGTATTCACTTCTGCCGCCGTGTCATTGACGAAATGATTGATTGCGACCACCACAGGCACGCCAAATGATTTTACATTTTCAATATGCCGCCCAAGATTTTCACAGCCATCCAACACCGCCTTAACATCTTCGCGACCTAGTTCTTCTTTGCTAACCCCGCCATTGCTTTTCATCGCACGGACCGTCGCCACAATAACCACCGCATCAGGTGCGAGGCCGGCTTTGCGGCACTTAATGTTCATGAATTTCTCGGCGCCGAGGTCGGCTCCAAATCCGGCTTCTGTAACAACAAAATCGGCCAACTTAAGGGCTGTAGTTGTTGCCACGACGGAGTTGCAGCCATGGGCAATATTGGCAAACGGTCCGCCATGAACAAAGGCCGGATTATTTTCGAGCGTCTGCACCAAATTTGGTTGCATCGCATCCTTCAGCAATACGCTCATGGCACCGTCCGCCTTTACGTCTCGGCAATAGACGGGTGAACGGTCGCGCCGGTAGGCAACGATAATGTCGCCAAGTCGACTTTCCAAATCTTCGAGGTCCGTCGCAAGACAAAGGATAGCCATTACTTCCGATGCAACCGTAATGTCGAAGCCAGCTTCGCTTGGGAACCCGTTGGCAATGCCACCCAGACTTGTAGTGACCTGCCGAAGTGCGCGGTCATTCATATCTAATACCCGTTTCCAGGTTACCCGCCGGCTGTCTATCCCGAGTTTGTTGCCCCAATAGATATGATTATCAATCATCGCGGACAGCAGATTATGTGCCGATGTGATGGCATGAAAATCACCAGTGAAGTGCAAGTTCATGTCTTCCATTGGTATAACCTGAGCATAGCCACCCCCGGCAGCGCCGCCCTTCATCCCAAAACAAGGGCCCAACGAAGCTTCTCGTATGCAAATTGCGGCTTTCTTGCCGATAGCGTTCAGGCCGTCGCCCAAGCCGACCGTCGTCGTGGTTTTGCCTTCACCGGCAGGCGTCGGGTTTACAGCAGTCACCAGTATCAGCTTGCCGCTATTCTTGTTAGAGATTGAACTGATAAATTCTGCGGAGACCTTAGCCTTGTCGTGGCCATAGGGCACCAAATGAGTATCGGGTATGCCAAGTTTTGCGCCAATGTCCTTGATCGGCTTTTTATCCGCTTCGCGGGCAATTTCGATGTCTGATTTGTGTCCCATTTGAATATCTCCGTTGGCCGGTCAGGCAGATCTATTCACCGGTCAGTGTTAGCAGGTTAAATCGTTTCAATTCTGGCGGCAGAAAATTTGAACTCGGGAATTTTGCCAAATGGATCCAAGGCCGCATTTGTCAGAAGGTTTGCGGATGCCTCCGTGAATGCGAATGGCACAAATACACAATCTTCGCTGATGGCCCGATCCGCTCTTGCCATGAGGTCGATTGAGCCGCGTCGGGTTCTAAGTCGAATGACTTCGCCTGGCGACGCCCCTAGGTTGCGTAGGGTTCGTGGATGCAATGAACAATTAGCTTCTGGCTCGAGTGCATCAAGGACAGTCGTACGTCGCGTCATTGAGCCGGTATGCCAATGTTCCAACTGGCGTCCAGTGATCAGGATCATCGGATAGTCTTCATCAGGCGTTTCGGCGGGCGCGATGATCGACGCCGGAGTGAACTTTGCCCGACCATCTGGCGTTGGAAAGCCATCGCCGAATACAATTGCTTGGCCTGGGTCTTCCGGCGACAGGCTAGGGTAGGTGACGGTTTCATGCCCTAGTCGATCCCAAGTAATATTGTCGAGCGATTTCATCACGCTCTTCATTTCCGCGAATACGTCTCTTGGGTGGCCGTAACTCCATTGCAGCCCTAGGCGCCGCGCAATTTCGACGATAATCCACCAATCCTCGCGTGCTTCGCCCGGCGGCGAGACGGCTGGTCGACCCATTTGTACCTGCCGGTTCGTATTTGTAACTGTGCCGGTTTTTTCCGGCCATGCGGCTGCCGGCAATATGACGTCAGCATAATTTGCCGTCTCGGTTAGAAATATGTCCTGAACGACCAAATGATCGAGCTTAGCAAGTGCTGCGCGAGCGTGCCCGACGTCGGGGTCGGACATGGCCGGGTTTTCGCCGAGGATATACATCCCTCGTACGTCCCCGGCGTGGACAGCGTCCATAATTTCGATCACTGTTAGGCCCGCCTGATTTTGGATGTCATCGGTACCCCAAACTTTACCGAATTTAGCCCGCACATTTTCGTCGGTGACGCTTTGATAGTCAGGTAGGAACATCGGGATAAGCCCGGCGTCTGATGCACCCTGCACGTTGTTTTGGCCGCGAAGGGGATGTAACCCTGTTCCAGGACGGCCAACGTGCCCGCACATCAGGGCAAGTGAAATCAGGCATCGTGCATTGTCTGTGCCGTGTATGTGTTGAGATATGCCCATGCCCCAAAAGATCATGCTGGCAGGCGAGGTCGCAAAATCCCGTGCTACTTGGCGTAAACTCTCAGCATTAACCCCGCAGAACTCCGCCATTCGTTCGGGCGGATAGTCCTTCAAATGCGCCCGGAAAGCCTCCCAGCCTTCAGTGAAAGTATCAACGTATTGTGTATCGAAAAGATCTTCTTCGGCAATGACATGCATGATGGCATTTAACATCGCTACATCGCTTCCGGGCCTAAATTGAATTTTGTGGGTGGCGTAACGTCCCAGCCCGATACCGCGCGGATCCATCACGATTAATTTGCCGCCGCGTTTTGCAAATTGTTTGAAATAAGTGGCTGCAACAGGGTGATTTTCGACTGGATTAGCGCCTATCACGATCGCGCATTCGGCATTTTCGATCTCATTAAAGGTGGCCGTAACAGCCCCGGAACCGATATTTTCAAGAAGTGCGGCGACGGATGAAGCATGGCACAATCGGGTGCAGTGATCGACGTTATTATGGCCAAAGCCGGTGCGGATTAGTTTTTGAAACAGGTAAGCTTCTTCATTTGAGCATTTGGCCGAACCAAATCCAGCGACAATTGAACCGCCTTTTTCGCGCCGCAAATTTGCCAATCCGTTGGCAGCGGCATCCAGTGCCTCTTCCCAACTCGTCTCACGGAAGAATTCGCCATAATTTGACGGATCGATATTCAATCCTTTGGCCGGCGCATCGGTACGCCGCACCAAGGGCTTGGTCAGCCTATGAGCGTGATGAACATAGTCAAAACCAAATCGACCTTTCACACATAGACGTTGTTCATTGGCCGGACCGTTTACGCCATCAACTCTGGCAATTTTATCATCTTTCACTTTGAAACTTATCTGACAGCCAACTCCGCAATAGGGACATACGGACTGGACCGAGCTGTCATGGTCGTTTCTATCGCCTTTCATTTGATCATCGAGGACTGCCGCCGGCATTAGTGCGCCAGTTGGGCAAGCCTGCACACATTCACCGCAGGCAACGCAAGTGCTTTCGCCCATCGGATCGCCAAAGTCGAAGGTTATACGAGCGTCGCGGCCACGGTCCGACATGCCGATGACATCATTGACTTGCACTTCGCGGCATGCCCTTACGCACAAATTGCAATGGATACAGGCGCCTAAGTTGACCTGCATTGCTATGTGCGAGGCGTCTGGTTTGGGCACACGTATGTCCTCGAGTTGAGGGAATCGGCTTTCCTTGGTTCCCTGAGCTTCTGCCATTGCCCAAAGATGAGAAGACCTATCATGTGCGCTGCTGCGTGTTGGCTGGTCGGCCAGAAGTAATTCAATCACTGTCTGGCGCGCACTTTTTGCTCGCACACTTTCCGATTTGACGACCATGCCTTCGCCGGGGAAGCGGATGCAGGAGGCAGCAAGGGCGCCCTCGCCCTCAATCTCAACCATGCAAGCCCGGCAATTGCCGTCGGCGCGATAACCTGGCTCGCCAGAATGGCAAAGATGCGGAATAAGAACACCTTGGTCCTTGGCGACATCCCAGATAGTTTGCCCTGGTGCGGCGGCAACGGATTTTCCGTCCAGCGAAAAGTTAACCTGTTCGGACATTGTTAGACCTCATCCGGAAAATGTTTCATTGTCAACCGGATAGGATTGGCGGCCGCCTGACCTAGTCCACAGATCGAGGCGTCCTCCATTACTTGGCACAGATCTTCGAGAATTTGACTATCCCATCGGTCGGCTTGCATAAGCTTGACGGCTTTTTCGCAGCCGACGCGACACGGCGTACATTGCCCACAACTTTCGTCTGCAAAAAAACGCATAATGTTCAGCACAACCTCGCTAATTTCATCGGCTTCACTCAGAATTACGATTCCGCCCGAACCAACGAAACATCCATGGTCGTCAAGAGTGCCTATATCAAGCGGAATGTCAGAAAGTCGAGCGGGCAGAATACCCCCTGAAGCACCCCCAGGAAGGTAGGCCTTGAATTGGTGGCCCTCCTGCATAGTAAGGTTGCTTCGTATCTTTTATGAGATCCCAGAAGTCTATATTGATCGTCGGTATCACCGCTAACCGGTTGTCGCTCGGAGTTTTGTTTTAATATTCGAATATTGATTTGTCATATGCCAATGTCTAAGCAGCGCTTGGTAGAATTCGGCGTCTCAAAAAATAAATAAAGATAAGCGCAGT
>CAXGCE010000022.1:0-11654 GCA_964007795.1 uncultured Alphaproteobacteria bacterium
TGTACGCCCACATCGCGACCTCGAGTGAGGCGGCGGCTGATTCGTATTCGTTGTTCTTATCACCATGGCGCTCCTAATCGCGGTAGCTACCATCATCATTCTCATCCCAGAAACAATGATTCCGAAAAAGTTAGACAAGCTTGCAAAATCGATCAAGTTGTCCACTATCGATCAGATTGTGGTAAATTTCTAAATCTTCGACGCTATCCACTTCGAGCCAGCCGCCGTCCACTCTCACACCATGGATCGGCCAGCCCAAGTCACATAGCTGTTGCAGAAAATCGGTCAGATACATACCGCTGTGTGCCGTGCCCGCATAACGGGGCATCGTCGCCATATCGTCATAGACACCGCGCAGCAAAGGTGCTTGCTCAGCCGATATCTTAATCAAGCCCATATACTGGCCTTCGATCTGGCTGTAGTCGGTCGCCTTGCGGCCAATCTCCAACAGACGGCCGTCTGGCGCCAACCGCAAGCTCTCGGCGTCGGATAAGGGGTCGTCCATACGGGCCTGCCACAAGGCGCGCCACTGTGTGTTTACGGCGCACGAGACACCCTTCGGTCCATTCAATAACGCCTGCAACACGTGATCTTCATAAACGATGTCACTGTAAGCGATCAAAATGTCATCGCAACCGTCCATGGCTGATTGTGCGCAGAACAGCGAATGGACCATATTAGTCGAGGCATAATCTGCGTTCAGGATGATATTGGAGGCATACGGCTTAAGTTGATCCGCGCAGTAACCGCCGACCAAGATGACGTCGGCTATCTCGGCATTATTCAACACAGCCAATTGCCGTGACAGCATTGTTTTTCCGGCCAGTTCCACCAGGCATTTGGGTCTGTCGTTGGTATGGGGAGCAAGGCGTGTACCCTGCCCAGCCGCCAGGATAATTGCTCGCACGGCTCTACAGCCTCAGGACTTGTTTCATGAACTTCAGGTCCTCGTGGCGTGTCGGCATCTCGCGTTCCGGATGCCACATGATGCCGTGGCACGCGGCCTGCACGTGAGCAAAGGCCTCCACGTCACCGTTCTCCGATGTGGCAAGGCAGACCAGGTCGGAGGCTAAACCCTCTGCAGGCACGCATACATCATGGTAGCTGTTAACCCGCCAATCAACGGGCCAGGGCGCTTGATTAGCTAAGGTGATGGAGTGTTCGACGCCCGCATGACCTTCCGTTCGGCCCAGATACCCGCCCAAAGCCACATTCATCATCTGCATGCCCCGGCATACGCCCAGCAGCGGAATATCCCGATCCAGACAAACGTCTATCAAATCCCGCTCCAGGCGATCCCGTTCCGGTGCCACGTTAGCGGCCTGAGGTGCCTGGGCCACGTCGTTACCGCCAGTAAGAACGATCGCCTCCAAATTCAAAGCGTCCAACAAATGACCGGCGCCCGTTGCCGCATTAGGCAAGGGTACGATCATCGCCCCCAATTTTGCAAAAACGTCGTGCCAACGTTGATCGAGCCCGTCACGCCGCTCGTCTCGGCCCGTGATCCTGTCCACACGCTGGGTCAGACCAACATGCCGCATGGGTAAGAGCCGAGAGAAAGGTTGAGGAACGCCCATGAGACTGGCGGAGGGGGTGGGACTCGAACCCACGCAACGCCATTACACGTTGACGGATTAGCAATCCGCTGCATTACCACTCTGCCACCCCTCCTGCGTGTCAAGGACGCCCTTCTAAACAGCACTCTATGGGCTGTCAATGCCCGTCAACCAATTGTGTCTGTAACAAAATAAGGGCTCATTCCCAATCAAAATTATTGTCTCTACCTTTTAGCAAAAACACAAAATTCTCAGTAAAACTTAAAAAAAATTTTGTCAGATTATGGAAATATTTTCACTCAGGACACCACCAGTCAGCCGTAGGATTTCGTCCAAGGTCGTGGGAAAGACGCAATTGGGATGGCCCGCGGCGGCATGGATTATCTCAAAACGGCCCAAGCTGGCATCAACAGCCGTGGGCAACAGATCGGGATGGCCCAAGGGCGCAACGCCGCCTATGGAGAAACCAGTCGACGACCGCACAAGATCAGCTCCGGCCCGTTTGCACTTGCCCAGCATCTGCAATTCGCCTGGCAATGCCTTGATGTCGCACTGCCGGTCGCCTGCGATTAGAGCCAGAACCGCCCGTTTATCAATTTGAAAGACCAGTGACTTTACGATAGCACCCAACTGGCAGCCGATACTGCCGGCGGCGTCCTGCGCAGTACGAGCGGTTTCGTCCAAGGCCAACACACGGGCCAACGAGCCGGCTGCTGTCAACGCCTGTTGAACACGTTGTACCGATGGATTTTTGATAGGGCTCAAGAAGGGACGTCCATGCCCCGCGCCAAGGCGGGCCGGGCCATCAATTTGTCATACCAACGCTTCACATTGGGGAAATCATTTAAGTCGACCTCCTGCCAGTCAAATCGGAAGACCCAGGGCAGTGTTGCGAAGTCGGCGATGGAAATATCTCCCGCCAGGTATTCTCTCCCCTCCAGCCTGCCGTCGACAACCTCGTATAGCCGCCTGCATTCCGTGTAGTAACGGTTGATGGCATAAGGCACCTGCTCCTTAGCAGCTCGCTTGAAATGATGCACTTGACCGAATATCGGGCCAATGCCGCCCATCTGAAACATCAGCCATTGGATCACTTCATATCGGGCGGCCATTTCTTTGGGCATAAATTTACCGGTCTTTTCCGCCAAGTACATCAGAATGGCGCCGGATTCGATCACTGTGTAAGGTTTCCCATCGGGTCCATCTTGATCGATGATTGCGGGTATCTTGGAATTGGGATTGATGGCACTGAATTCCGCCGAAAATTGGTCGTCCTGCCCGATGTTGATGGGATGAATGGCGTATTCCAGACCGCATTCCTCCAACATGATGGAAGCCTTTTTACCGTTCGATGTCTTCCAACTGTACAGATCAATCATCAACTCATCCCCTTCGTTGCTTAAGGTACCATCATTCCCAAAAATTCGTTTTATCAGAAAAAGCGCTTGGGTCGTTAGGCTTCCGCCTCTTCGATCGGCTCGCCATCCAAATCCCGTATCATTTGACGTATTTCATCCGCCGCGGCGGCCAACCGATCCGGCGACTGACTGCGTGCCACGATGGAGACGCCAAAACGACCGTCGCGATAAAACGGATAAGAGCCCAGGCCCACGTCAAGGTATTTGTCCTGCAATGCCGTCAGCCCCTTGGCGAGGGTACCCTCGGCAAGATAGACGGCAATCGCTACTGAGCGCATGGGATCGCCACCCACCAGTTCGTGTTTCAGGCTATGAAACATGGCCTGGCAAATCGACGGGATGCCGGCCAGGACATAGACGTTCTCGACCCGGAAACCCGGCGCCTTGCTGACGGGATTTTCCACCAGCGATGCGCCTAAGGGCGTCCGCGCCATACGCATACGAGCCTGATTCAGTTCGGCGCCGGTGTGGGCGTAATGTGCCTTTAAAATTTTGACGGCCTCTGGGTGAAAATCCACGGGAAGTCCAAAGGCAGTGCCCACGCTATCCACTGTGATATCGTCGTGGGTTGGGCCAATTCCGCCGGTCGTGAAAACGTAGTCAAGTTTGGCCCGCAGGTTGTTGACCGCCTCCACAATCTCGGTCTCAACATCGGGAATGACACGGCATTCACGTAGCTGTACACCGACATCATTCAGGGCATCGGCCAGAAAGCCAAGGTTTTGATCCTTTGTCCGCCCAGACAGGATTTCATCGCCAATAATGATGACGGCTGCTGTTACGTTTTTCGGTCCTTCCGACATCGAATGCGCTCGCGAATATGATGTTCCATTAGACTATAGCACTCTATCGCCTGGAGAGCGCGATGCCGATTGCGCCGTGGGCTGGGCACGGTTAAGTTGCGGCATGCAGTTCCCCGACCCCTTGATACACGGCACCCTTCTACGCCGATATAAACGGTTCCTAGCCGACATTCAGTTGGATGACGGCCGGGAAATTACGGCCCATTGCGCCAATCCTGGTGCCATGCTGGGTCTGAAACAGGAGGGCTCCGAGGTTTGGCTGTCGCCCTCACGAAATCCGAAACGAAAATTGAAATACTCTTGGGAGCTGATGTACGCGGATGGTGGTCTAGTCGGCATCAATACAGCGCATCCCAACGGCCTAGTGGAGGAAGCGATCTCCGCGCACAAGATTGATGCGTTGGCCGGCTACGACAGCATACGGCGGGAAGTAAAATACGGACAGAACTCGCGTGTAGATCTGTTGTTGGGTGACGAAAACCGGCCGGACTGCTATGTGGAAGTCAAGAATGTGCATCTTATGCGCCGACCCGGGCTAGCAGAATTTCCCGACTCCGTTACCAAACGCGGTGCCAAACATCTGGTGGAATTGGGTGACATGGTGAAAGTTGGAAATCGGGCAGTAATGTTTTATCTGGTACAAAGAACGGATTGCGACCGCTTTACAATTGCGGCAGATATTGATCCGACCTACGCCAAAGAATTAAAACGGGCCATGGCCCAAGGCGTCGAAGCAATCTGCTATGATTGCAGCATCGACAACAGAGGAATAGAAGTGCGCGCACCGCTTCGGCTTGAGTTGTAGGCATGGGGATCTTCTCAAGATGAACTATATGGCTGCTGAAAAGGCGTCGGCCGAAAATACTGGCCTAATCAAGTTGTACGCGCCCGGTGACTTTGAACACATGGCGCGAGCCGGGCAGCTGGCTGCCGAATGTCTGGATATGATCCGTCCCTACGTCGAGCCAGGCGTAACGACCGACTCCCTGAACAAGCTTTGCCACGATTTCATCGTCGACCACGGAGCCTATCCGTCGCCTTTGAACTACCGGGGTTTTCCCAAGTCGGTCTGCATCTCCATCAATCACGTAGTCTGTCACGGTATTCCGGGCGACCGTGTGTTGAAGGACGGCGACATCATGAATATCGATGTCACTGTGACCCTGGACGGCTGGTATGGTGATAGCAGTCGGATGTATTTCGCGGGCAAACCCAAACTAAAGGCCCGTCGCCTTTGCGATATTACCTATGAGGCCATGATGCGGGGCATATCCGTCGTCAAACCCGGGGCGACACTAGGCGATATCGGTCATGCCATTCAGACTTATGCCGAGAACGAGCGTTGTTCCGTGGTGCGCGATTTCTGCGGCCATGGCCTAGGCCGGGTATTCCACGACGTTCCCAATATTTTACACTATGGCGCCGCCGGCAAGGGCATAGAATTGCGGGAAGGTATGTTTTTCACGATTGAACCCATGATAAATCTGGGTACCTGGGAAGTAAAAATGCTGAACGACGGCTGGACCGCCGTGACAAGGGATAAATCCCTCTCGGCCCAATTCGAGCATTCCCTAGGCGTCACTGCAGATGGTTACCAGATTTTTACCTCCTCCCCCAAGGGTTTACACAAGCCGCCCTACGATTGAAACGGGACCCCTGAGCGTCATCCTGCTTGGCCTAGCTATGATGGTCCGGTTCGAGCAAAGCCAGCTTTTCGAATTGTAGGCCTATTGTGAAGGAAATAATCATCGACTACCGCTTTCGCGGGCCACCACGTTCAGGCAATGGTGGCTATGTCTGCGGTATGTTGGCAAAAACGCTCGACGACGTTGTCGAGGTGACCTTACTCAAACCAGTTCCCCTGAACGTTTCCTTGAAAATTATAAGGTCCGAGGACGGCGGCGCCACCTTGGCGCGCGGAGAAATTATCCTAGCCTCCGCGAAACAAACCGACCTGCGCCTGGATGGATTAGCGGCAGCCTCGTTCACACAGGCGAACTATGCCTCTCGAGCAACACCTTTCGTGGAGGACAATCGTGATGCCTCGGGCTGTTTCGTCTGTGGTCCCGGCCGGCGCGAGGGTGACGGCTTGCGCATCCTTGCCGGGCCCCTTCCGGATCGAAAGAGTGACTGCGCTGTTTACGCGTCTCCTTGGGTGCCCCCGCGGGACCTGGCAAACGATGACGGTCTGGTAGCGGAGGAGTTTATCTGGGCCTGCCTCGATTGCCCCACGGGACACGCCATCCTTGGTAGCAAATTTGACGGCACCAACAATTCGATCCTGCTGGGCCGGATGGCGACCCGCATTTTCGAACGCCCTCGTCACGGCGAAGCCTGCGTTATCACCGCCCAGGTGGAGGACGTATCGGGTCGCAAGTCGCTGGCTAAAAGCGCTCTGTACGGCGAAACAGGTGCCTTGTTGGCCTATGCCCGCGCCACCTGGATCACAGTTCCACGTACAAAGGTCATTTGAGGGCCTTCTCCTGACGTAGCTCTTGTCGCCGCAACTCAGTCGCAGCCATATCAATGCTCGCGCCATCTGCCGCAATTACGACACCGAACTTCTCTCGGGCGAAGTCAGTCGAGATTTTCTCGTTTCTAACATCCTCCACCACAGCCAAAGGATCACGCGCGAAAGGCTCACCATAACCGCCACCGCCCGCTTGTTCGTGGCGTATGACATCTCCGAAACGTAAGTTCCGGGTAATCTTGCTTGGCATTTCCTGGCGGGCTCCATCGGGGTCCAGAATATTTCGGCTGGGTGCCGCCGAGCCACCCCCGAACAGACCATAAGGTGGAGTCTTAACCCGATCGGCGCGTAGCTGCAAAACCGCTTCCTCTGCCAATAATCTATATTGGCGCACCAGACCCAGACCACCCCGAAACTGACCTGGTCCGCAGGAATCAGGACGCAGACCATATGCCTCCAGACGAATGGGATAGCGTGCCTCCAGCGTTTCGACGGGCATGTTGGACATGTTTTGCGACGGATTGGTGACGCCCTCGATACCATCCTTACTTGCCCGCCCGCCCCAAGCGCCATTGATCATATCCACCAGAATAAATGGCGTATCACTTGCCTTTTCGTATCCACCTATGCTGACGACGGTGTTGCCGCCCTCACCCGCCGCCATGACTTGAGTGGGCGTTAGTTCCGCCAGCGCTCCCAGAACCGCGTCAACAACCCGATAACCGGTCAGCGCACGTGCCGCCACAGCCGCAGGCATACGCGGGTTCAGGATGGAACCTTCTGGGGCGCTGATCGAAATGCAGCGATAGATTCCGGCATTATTTGGAATTTCCCGACCCAGGGCACATCTAATACCGATGTAAGTTGATGATTTGGTGTAGGATAGCGTGCAATTGATCGCTCCCTTTACCTGTTCGCTAGAGCCCGAGAAATCGACATTCAGATGATCGCGCTGGACCTCAATGGCACAGGCAATTGGAATTGGTCCCTGCGCAAATCCATCGTCGTCGATATAGTCGGTGAAGGTATAGCGGCCGTCAGGCCAATCCCGAATTGCCTTCCGCGTCAATCGCTCGCCATAGTCCAAAAGGGCGTCAAAATAGTCTCGCAGACAGTGTACCCCATGCTTTTCTATCAATGCGATAAAGGCTTGCTCGCCAATACCGCAAGTTGCCAGTTGCGCCTGCAAATCACCGATCAACATATTTGGCAAACGCACGTTGTTCCGGATCAATGAGAACAATGTAAGATCCGCCTGTCCCGCCGCGTACAACTTCAAAGGTGGAATGCGCAGACCTTCCTGAAATATCTCAGTAGAATCGGAGGCGTTCGAGCCAGGTACCCGGCCTCCGACATCCGAATGGTGGGCGATTACCACAGCAAAACCCTGTAGGGACCCGCCATGAAAGATCGGCTTAAACATAAAGATATCCGGTAGATGCATACCGCCGGCGTAGGGATCGTTAAGGATGATTACATCCCCGTCCGCCAAATTATCGCCGAACGTGTGCATGACCACGTCCATGGCATCAGGAACCGCACCCAAATGTAGTGCCACTGTCTTAGCCTGCGCCAGAATTAGTCCCCGGGCATCGCAAATTGTTGCCGAATAATCCAAAACATCCCGGACAATGGGGGAGCGGGCGGTCCGCATCACGGTGTAGGCCATGTCGTTGACGATGGTCTCCAAACCATTTTTTATCACCGCGAAAGTGATGGGGTCGATGCCCGTCAATTTTTCATTCCTTCGCCAGGTAAGGATATCGTCAAGCTGCCATTGCCTTTTCCCTCAACGATGCCTGCAGGAGGAACAGCGATGGTGCAATCAGCGCTTTCCAGGATCAACGGCCCCTGTGAGGTGCCAACAAATTTTCTGCGGTCAATTACCGGCGTTTCAACCCAACCTTCTTCTCGCGAAAAATACACCTGACGTGAGTTCCCTTGGCCCGCTTCTGCTTTTTGTTCTTGCAAAGATAGCGTGGCAAAATCCAGCTTGTCTGGACGAGCGCCTCGGGCAAGGAGCCGCAGGTTGACGACTTCTACAGAATCTTCGGCTGCGTATTGATAGGTTTGCCGATAAGCTTGGAGATAACGGTCCTCCAACCACGGTATCGTTATCTCTGCCCAATCTTGTGATAGCAGGACAGGGATTTCCGAATCTTGCCCTTCAAAGCGCATCTCCAGAGTAAAGGAGAAAGACATTAGGTCAGACGATATATCTTCGCGCTCCAATGCCGTTTTAGCTCGGTCCTTCAATTCCCGAGCTGCCATATTCAATTTTTGAATGGAAAGAAATTTAAGTAAACTCGGCATGGCAGTGAGGAAATGGCGTTCTACGTCGCTCGTTAGCATACCCAGGGCCGTAAATACACCTGGCATCACGGGTAGTAATACGCGTCTGATATCTAGACTGCGCGCCAAATCACAAGCGTGGATTGGTCCGCTGCCACCAAATGCCACCAACGTGAAATCGCGGGCATCGATCCCCCGCTCCACGCTAACGGCCCGGATGGCCCCGGCCATTTTAGCGTTGGTGACTTCTCGCACTCCGTACGCCGCATCCTCAATGCTTAAGCCTAATGGGCTAGCAAGCCCATCGGCGATCACTTGCCGCGCGAGATCTATATCAAGTGTCAGGGTCCCACCAGCCAGTTCCTTTGGAAGATATCCCAGCACTGCATTTGCATCGCTGACGGTGGGTTTCATGCCGCCATGTCCATAACAGGCTGGGCCCGGTATCGCCCCAGATGACCGGGGCCCAACGCAAAGCAAGCCGCCTTCGTCTATCCAGGCGATTGAACCACCGCCACTACCCACTTCGGCGACATCGATAGTAGGTACCCGCATCATATACCCACCCGCCTTAATGAACCGCGCGGGTGTGGAGATGCCAGAGCGAAATTCATACTCATTAGCGCGGGAGATGGTGCCATCCCGAACCAATGAAGCGGATGCCGTGGTGCCGCCCATGTCGAAAACCACGATATTATCCTGTTCCAGAGACCGTCCTAGTCGCGCCGCCCCCGCTACACCCGCAGAGCGGCCCGATGAAATGAAAAACACCGGTTTTTCTCGCGCCGTCTTCGCCGTCGCCAGACCACCATTAGAATCGCTGACCAGCAAAGGCGCCTCAATCCCAATGGTGCGCAAACCATCCTCCAATCGTTGCAGATAGTAGCGCAAAACCGGCAAGACATAGGCGTTCACGACAGTAGTCGAGGTCCGCTCATATTCTCGCATCTCCGCCAGCACTGAAACGGATGTGGTTACGGCTGTGTCCGGAAACCACTCACGCAACAGCTGTTCGGCACAAACTTCGTGGACAGGATTACGAAAACTATTGATAAAACACACAGCAATGGTCACGACACCTTCCTGCAGCAAACTGGCGGCGACGGTATACAATTCGTTCTCATTTAGGACAGTGACGATTTCGCCGTCCGCAGCAATCCGCTCGCTTACTTCCTGGCGCAACCGCCTCGGCACCAAAGGCGCAGGCTTATCCCATTGCAGATCGAACATATCGGGCGTGCGTACGCGGCCAATTTCCAGAACGTCGCGAAAGCCTTTAGTCGTAATCAATCCTGTTGTCGCGCCGCGATGCTCGAGCAAAGTATTGGACCCCACCGTTGTCCCATGCAGTACTTCTACTACCTCTTCCGGGCCGCAATTCGCCGCCTTTAGCAAACTCTGCACGCCGGATAAAACGGCCCGCTCTAGCTGGTCTGGGGTCGAAGCAAATTTTAGACACCACGTCCTACCGTCGTTGTCACTTAAGACCAAGTCCGTGAAAGTTCCGCCGATATCGACACCAATACGCAAACCAGTTGTCATGCACCACTCCGCCTTTATTCAAGCCAATGGCCTAACGCTAACAGGAATTGCCCAACAGGTCAGGGAACATGATAAGAATTAAGATAATGCATAAGGGGAAGAGCAGTGCGCATGAAGACCGTCACAAACCGGCCTGCAGTGGGACAATCCGTCCCGCGGGCAGAAGATCAATACCTGTTGCGGGGTAAGGGCCGTTATACGGACGATGTCAATCTTCCGGGTCAGACCCATGCCTACATCCTTCGCTCGCCCATCGCGCACGGCATCATCCGATCCATTGACGTCACTCCAGCCAAGAAGTTAGCGGGCGTACTGGCCATCTATACGAGCGAGAACCTGAAAACGCGCGGCTATGGCCCCCTGCCCTGCATCGTCACTCTAAAAAATCGCGACGGCAGTGATCTGAAAAAGCCGGAAAATCACGCCCTTGCCGTCGAACGGGTCCGGTACGTGGGTCAACCCATCGCAGCAATCATTGCCGAGACGGTTGACCAGGCCCGCGACGCTGCTGAAGCCATCGAACTGGAAATCGATGCCCTTGATGCGATCGACAACGTGGAGGCGGCAGCGAGAGAAGATGCGCCGCAAATCTGGCCGGAAGCTCCCGGCAATATCTGTCTAGATTTCGATAATGGCGACCCGAAAGCAGTGGATGCCGCGTTCGCCAATTCAGCCCATGTCAGCCGGCTTAAGATTGTTAATAACCGCGTGGTAATCGCACCCATGGAACCCCGCGCAGCCGTGGCCAATTACGACGGACGCTTCACCCTGTACATCGGCTGTCAGGGCCCATACGCCTCCAAGAACATGCTAGCCAATCGCATACTTAACCTACCGCCCGAGGAAGTACGGGTGATCACCGGCAATGTGGGCGGCTCGTTTGGCATGAAATCCCCGGTCTATCCCGAATACGTTGCTATTCTGCACGCTGCCCGCGAACTAGGCCGGCCGGTTAAATGGTGTGACCAACGCTGCGATAGTTTCCTCTCGGATCAGCATGGTCGCGATTCCGTGGTAGAGGCGGCCCTGGCGCTGGATTGCGACGGTAACTTTCTTGCGGCCCGCGTTGACGGCATGGCGAATATGGGCGCGGTCCTCAGCGCAGTGGGACCACAAGTGCAGGTCAACAACATATTCAAGAATTTGCCCAGCGTGTACAAAATTCCCCTGATCGCGATAACCACAAAATGCTATTTCACAAACACCTCCCCCATCGGCGCCTATCGCGGCGCTGGTCGGCCGGAAGTGAACTATTACCTAGAACGGTTGATCGATCACGCGGCACGGCAGATGGGTCTTGATGCGGTCGAATTGCGCCGACAAAACCTGGTGCCCTCGCAAGCTATGCCCTATACCTCCTCCTCCGGTCAGATCTATGACAGTGGCGATTTCCAGGGTGTTCTAGAGAAGAGTCTCGCTGCCGCTGATTGGCATGGCTTTGAAGCTCGGCAAATGTTTAGTGTGGCAACAGGCAGACTACGGGGACGAGGACTTTCCTGTTACCTGGAAGCGACAGCGCCGTCTGGCAAGGAAATGGGCGACATAACTTTCGAGGATGACGGCACCGTCAGCC
>CAXGCE010000023.1:0-11329 GCA_964007795.1 uncultured Alphaproteobacteria bacterium
CTCCGCTTCCTTTAGTACGGCCGAGGTACTCAAAGACGTCGGTTTCGTCCTCGGTTCTCTCGTCGCACGGGTGCTCGAACAAGTCCCCAGGCTTGGCGAAGACCGCGGGGCACGCTTCTTTCGCCTCGCCGAGTTTGGCCTGGTCGAGGGCATCCGGATTAGTTTTCCCTGAGAGTGACGCCCTTTCTTTTCGTCCCAGGTCTGCTGTTTCCAATTGGGGCATTGGTTGCAATTGGATTTAATAATCCCTTAGTGATTTTCTTTGGCCTGGTCATTGTAATTGGCATGGCATCCAAAGCACTCATATTCAGGCACCCGCAAGGCTCATCCAATGATCTCCGTCACCGCCCTGGTGTTGCCGAACGAGGGAATAATCGCCGAATGGCGACCCGCGCCACCAGCCACCGTCAATAGAATATCATCATGAGAGGTGACAATCAGGGCGTCGCCCTTGCCGTTGTTCAAAAGGCGATCCGGCACAATTTGGCGCATGATATCGCGTTGCGGATCAGACAGAGCATGGGCCGGTATCCGAGCATGTTCCATTAGGAAATTTCGGATATCAGATTTAGAAAAGCCGTCCTTGGCAATGATCTCGGCATGTTCTGGTCCCAAAACCACCATAATTTCGCCACCCAGATAGCTGTTATTCAGCCCAGGCTGCGCCATGGTACCGCCCACTGTCAGCAAGATTTCCTCGGCCGTCTTGCCGTAATGGTCGTTCACATTGTGCGGCCCCTCAACCCCACACAGGGTGACAGTATTTTGATTCGGGGCAAAACCGCGCTCCATGGCCAGAGTTTCGCCCCATGGGCTTTCGTCGGCCCTTTCACCAAAGCAGAAGCTAAATTTGGCCGGGGAGCCCATAGTGGCCCGATCCAGGATCCCGGGCGTGCCCCCACCGATATTCAACAGCATCGATCTAACGGCGCGACCAATCGTGGCATTAGCCAGGCTGCCCTGGCCAAGGGCGTTGTAGGTGCTGTTAATATCGATTTCTTCAACAATGGGGCCGCTGATTATAGCCAGGACCGCACAAGGGTGCGTGGTGGTATTCAGAGCTTTGAGGTTCAGATCCGAATTGCCCAGGGCGTTGGCGACAGCCACCAACACCGGCAGATGTTCCGGCAGACAGCCCGACATGACCGCATTGATTGCCACCTTACCAACAGTAGCCTTGCCTTGACGAGGCTCGATCAAGGATAACAGCTGATTTTCATCAAAATTCGTACCGCTCAGCATCTTTTCGTATCGTGCCGGCGTGGGCGGGATGATGGGGAGGCCGTCGGTCCACCCTCTACTATAGAACAGGCGATTAACGCCGTCTAAATCGTCTGGGCCATTCATACGTTCAGGTGCGTTGGGGGCGGTATAATTCCCTTCGAACAATGACTTGTATCGCATTTGTTGTTTTGCGAGCGGCTGTTTTTCTATGAACTCCGCGCGCAGATGGTCCGCATCCTCATGCCACAGACGATAAATTTCATCCACCACGTCACGGGCAAGGCCGGCCACTTCATCAGGCAATAATTTTGCGACCGGGTGGGGTACCACCGCAATGGGTAGGCCGGGCACGCCGAGACATTGAGCTTCCGCCTTGCCAAGGCTGTAAAATTCATCACTGCAGACTGTGGCGGTGGGGATGCCCAGCTTCTCCAACTTGATGCTGTCATGGATACACCACGACGTGCATGAGCCTCAATCGCCAAAGGCGGCCGCCACCATATGGCAGCGATTTAAAAACTCATCAGAGAATTCCGCCGGCACAGAGGCCGATTTCCGGCCGCGGAGGAATTCCACATCATCGAATCGATCGGACAACAAAGCCTGGATATTATCCAGGAACAAATCCGCATTGGCTTTTTGATTTGAGAATAGACCGATAACCGTCGGGCCGTCATGCATGCCGCGTGATGCAAGGGGCACGTCCTCGCTGGCAACAATGCCACAAGGGTTCATAAGCTCTCGGACCATGGCGCCATTTCTCCTATACTCGGAACATTACAACAGCCTCGCCACTCTGGCACAAGAAGGATTACATCATGAAATTGGGCATTCACATTCCCCAAATCGGCCGCAAGGCTGGGCCCGAAGCCGTCCGTCGCGGCGCCCGCCAGGCCGAGGATTTGGGCTATGACAATATCTGGGTGAATGATCATCTGGCGATCCCACATGATGCCCCCTATCCGCCTTCGAAAAGTTTTTATGAGCCGTTGATCACCTTGACCTGGGCGGCGGCGGCCACAAGCCGAGTGGAACTGGGAACTTCTGTGTTGGTATTGCCTTTACGCATTCCGGCGCACCTAGCCAAGGAGCTGGCGACCCTGGATTTGTTGAGCGATGGACGGTTGATCCTGGGCGCCGGCGTGGGCTGGATGGAAGCAGAATTCGACGCCATGGGCGTACCCTTCCATGATCGGGGCGCTCGGACTGACGATATCATCAACATCCTTCGAGCCTGCTGGGGCGAGGACCCCATTTCCTATCGACCCACCACTGTGACCGCAGCCCTGGATGGCATTCGTGCCTTACCGCAACCAGAACGCAAGATCCCCATCTGGGTCGGCGGCAATTCCAAACCGGCCTTGCGCCGAGCTAAAGCTCTGGGCGACGGTTGGCATGGCACCCGCGTGCCGATGGATCAGATTGACCCCATTGTCGAGGATCTGCGTGCTGCCCGCGGCAAGGATTTCGTCGTTTCAATGCGCCTTTTCTGGGACCCATTGGAGGATGACCAGAATGCCTTGAAGGAAATGGCGGATGGGTATGCCACCTCCGGCGTCGATGCCCTTATCCTGGAACCGCGCCAACGGGGCCTGGACGACTGGCTGCTCGCCGTCGAAAAGTTATGGAATTTGTTGCAACCCTGGCATGGATAGGAGCTTCGCCTGTGTCCGACATTACGGTCTTTCTCACGCGCAAAATTATCACCATGAATAGCTATCAGGCCGTGGCGACTCATGTCGCGGTACGGGACGGCCGTATTCTCGGGGTAGGCTCCCTCGACGACGTCACCGGCTGGGGTGACTATGTTATTGACGACCGCTTCGCCGACAAGGTGTTAATGCCTGGCTTTGTTGAGGGACACTGCCATCTTATGCAGGGCAGTATCTGGCGCCACCATTATACGGGATATCATCCGAGAGTGGGGCCGGACGGCAAGGTCTATGAGGGCCTGGAAAGCATCGATGCTGTGTCAGACAAACTGGCTCAGATTGAAGCCGAGATGACGGATGATAATGCGCCCCTGGTCGCCTGGGGTTTTGACCCCATTTATTTTGGCGGCCGACGCATGGACCTCCGTGACCTAGACAAAGTTTCCACAACCCGCCACGTTGTTGTTCTGCATTCCAACGGCCATTTATTGAACGTATCCCGCTCGGTTTTGACAGCGGCGAATATTACGTCTGCTATAAACATCGACGGCATCGCCAAGGACGTCGATGGCGAGCCGACGGGTGAACTGCAGGAAACGGCAGCTAAATCGATGGCCCTGAATGCAATTGGTCTGGATTACAACACCGAGGCATCCGAAAAGCTTTCATTGGAAAACTTTGGTCGGCTTGCTTGTCAGACCGGCGTCACCACCGCGACAGATTTACACAACGGTTTGTCGGAAGAATTCGTACGAAACCTTGTGGCCTGGACGAATGATGATGATTTTCGCTTTCGAATTGCACCGGCCTTTGCCGGTATCAGTGTACCGACCGACCAGGGCGTGGCCCGCATGGCTGAGCTGGTAAAATTGAACAACGATAAACTACGTTTTGGCCTGGTTAAATTAATGACCGATGGGTCCATCCAGGGGATGACTGGGCGTCTGCGCTGGCCCGGCTATTACAACGGTGCCCCCAATGGTATCTGGAACACGAGCCCGGATCAGATTTACACCATGGTTCAGGCCTATCACGATGCCGGATACCAGGTTCATATTCATACCAATGGCGATGAAGCGTCCGAAGTGACCATAAATGCAATTGAGGCTGCCTTGGCTAAGACGCCGCGCCGTGACCACCGGCATACGCTCCAGCATTGCCAGATGGCGGATGAAAGCCAGTATCGCCGCATGGCGGCCTTGGGGATCGGTGTCAATGTATTCTCCAATCACATCTATTTCTGGGGCGATGAACATCGCACACAGACCATGGGACCCGACCGGGCACGACGCGCCAATGCGGCGGCCACGGCCATCCGCCTAGGCGTACCCTTCGCCATACATTCCGATGCACCGGTCACGCCTCTGGGTCCGTTGTTCACCGCCTGGTGCGCGGTCAACCGGTTGACTGCTTCCGGCTATCTGCTGGGTCCAAACGAGCGCATAACCGTCGCCGATGCCCTGCGTGCCATCACCCTGGGTGCCGCCTACAGCCTGAAGATGGACCAGGAAATCGGCAGCATCGAGGTGGGCAAGCGAGCGGATTTTGCCGTCTTGGAAGATGACCCGACGGCCGTCGCACCGGTTGATCTGAAAGATATTCCCGTGTGGGGGACGGTTTTGGAAGGAAGAATTTTCTCCGCCCGGGACGAGGACTAAATGGCGATCCCGTTAACAGTGATTGGCGGTTTCCTGGGCGCGGGCAAGACGACATTGTTGAACAACTTGCTGGCCCAGAAAACGGGCTTGCGTTTTGCTGTTGTGGTCAATGATTTTGGAGACCTAGCGGTAGATGGCGACCTGCTGGCGGATCACGGGGGTGATACTGTAGAATTAGCCAACGGCTGCATCTGCTGCACCATTGGTGACGATCTGTTCCTGACCTTAATGAACCTGGTGCGCCAGGACGACCCTCCTGAACATATCCTCGTTGAAGCCAGCGGCGTCGCTGATCCCCGGCCCATTACCAATATCGCTGTATTGCACAACCACCTGACGCCGGATGCAGTGATAGTTCTGGCTGATGCGGAGTTGATCGAGGAAAGGGCTGATGATCAATATGTGGGCGATACTGTTTTGCGGCAACTTGCGGCCGCAGATCTGATCATCCTGAATAAATGCGATTTGCTAGACGACTATGATCGGAATGAGGTCCTACAATGGTTGACAAAACAGGCGCCAGAAGCTGCGATCATTCAGGCGCACCAAGCCCGAGTGCCAGTGGAATTGCTGTTAGGTACAGGAAGGCGCGCACCTTCGGAGGGACCGAGCCATCGCCATGGTCACGAAGATGCCTTTAGCTCCGTATCCTTGCTTTTGAGGGAGCCGATGGATGAGGTCAAATTTATGAAAGCGATTGCGACTCTGCCAAAGTCAATTTTGCGCTCAAAAGGAATTGTTCGTTTTCGTCAGAAAACGGGGCGTTGGATTTTTCAGCTTGTGGGGCGGCGCCATGAACTCACTGATGCCATGGACCTTGAGGGCGAAGATCGGCTGGTTTTTCTCGGCACTCCCGATATGCCAGGAGAGACCGAATTGCGAAATTTGATTGGAATTTAAGGAAAACACCATGCCCGAACTTTTCGGCGTTATCCCGCCATCCACGACACCTTTTGATGAAACCGGCGATATCGATTTTGACGGCGCCGCAAAACAGATCGACTGGTTGATCAACGAAGGGGCCAGGGGAGTGGCAGTGGGCGGCTCCACCGGCGAAGGTCATACCCTGACAGCAGAGGAAGGACGGGACCTGGTCGCCGCCGCGATCGATGCCGCCTCGGGCCGCGCACCAATTATCGCGGGCATCATATGCGACAGCACCCGGGAAGCGGTACGCCGAGGAAGAATGGTCGCCGATCTGGGCCCGACTGCCTTGCAAGTGACACCGGTGCACTACCTTTTTCGCCCCACCGATGACGCGATGGTGGAGCATTTTCGGACCATGGTTGGTGAGACGGGCCAGAAAATCATAATCTACAACGTTGTGCCCTGGACCTATTTGTCTCCGGAACTGCTGATCCGAATTATGACCGAAGTGCCCCAGGTTATTGGCGTCAAGCAATCCGCGGGTGATTTGAAACTTTTTGCCGATTTGATGGCGGATGTGCCCTCTGGGAAGCTGATATTCAGCGCCGTGGATGCCTTGATGTATCCTTCCTACACCCTGGGCGCCCATGGCTCCATTGCCGCTATTCTGACGGCGGCGCCGCGCCATTCAGCCCAATTGTGGGATGCAGTCCAGGCAGGAGATCATCCCGCGGCCCACGAACTGCATCTAAAACTGCTCCGATTGTGGAACGCCTTGATGCCCCACGACAACCTGCCAGCAGCCACAAAATTCGCACAAAATCTCCAAGGTGTTCCTTCTGGCCTGCCCCGCCAGCCCATGCCGCCGGCGGGCCCGGAACAACAACAGCGTATCCGGTCGGCTCTGGAAAATCTTGGACTCAGGCTCTAGCCCACCCGCCGTTCGGCCATCAGATTGCCATAGTTGCCTAGCAACACCAGTACACCACCCAGTAGAACCCATAATTCTAAGGGTTCGCTGTAAAGCATGAGTCCGATGGTAGCGATTAAGGGCAGACGAAGGAAGTCCATGGGTGCTACGACGATGGCATCGGCCAGGCTCAGGGCCCGAGCAATGCAAAAATGCGCCGTGAAACCCAGAATGCCCACCAGCACAAGCCACAGACCCGTTACCAATTCAGGCCAATGCAACCCGTTAATGGCTAACAACAAACCAACCGGCGTCTGCATTAATGCCATATAAAAAAGTATCGTCAGGGGCTGTTCTGTTGGCGCCAAGTGTTTGGTGAACATCATGGAGCCAGCAAATCCTACGGCACCGGCCAACATGACGACAGAGCCCACATTCACTGCCTCCAGACCAGGGCGGAGGACAACCAGAACGCCCGAGAAGCCGAGCATAACTGCCGCCAGTCTCATTTTCGTCAACCGTTCGCGTAGAAAAATTGGCGCCAATCCAGCGATCCACAATGGCGTGGTAAATTCTAGGGCAACCAATTGCGTGAGGGGGATCAGACCCAGAGCGAAGAACCAACTGAACTGACCCACCAGATGGACCATGTTGCGCGCAAAATGAATTTTAAGGCGCTGCGTGCGAAATTGTCTAAAACCGCCTCTGCTCAACATGCCAAAGGCAACGATCAGGACCAAACCAATGGCACTGCGATAAAACATCAACTGATAGACGTCCAGCTCCTTGAGCACCTCGCGCCCCGCCACGGCCATGGTAGAAAACGAGGCGACGGCACCTAGCATCCAAATCGAGGCGCCAAAAGAGTTCGATTGTTGGGTCGTGGCTTGCCCCTGGCTCAAATCAGCGGCGTCAACGCGGCAGTATACTGCTGCCCATCAGGGCTTGATCCACTGCGCGGGCGCATTGACGGCCTTCCCGAATTGCCCAGACCACCAGGGACTGGCCCCGGCGCATATCGCCGGCCGACCAAACGCCCGGGATTGAGGTGGCGTAGTCGACCGTATCTGCCCTGACGTTTCCGTGCCTATCCAGTTCCACGCCCATGTCCTCTAGCATGCCGGTCTTTATCGGGTGCACGAAGCCCATGGCGAGAAGAACCAGGTCTGCTTTTAGCTCGAAGGCGCTGCCAGGCACCTCGTTCATGGTCATGGCGCCATCTTGACCCTGGCCCCAAGTGATATGGACCAGTTCCAGGGCTTCAATCTTGCCATTCCTCTCTTTAATTTTCTTGGTCAAGATGGACCAATCCCGCTCACACCCTTCGTCATGAGAGGAAGATGTGCGCAGCTTTAGGGGCCAATCCGGCCAGGTCAGAGCCTTGTCCTCCCTTTCAGGTGGCTTGGGCATGATCTCCAACTGCGTGACCGAGGCCGCGCCATGGCGGTTTGACGTGCCCACACAATCCGAGCCCGTGTCACCGCCGCCAATCACCACCACATGTTTGCCAGTGGCCATGATTTCAGGGCCTTCGCCCAGGGGTTCGCTATTCAGGCGCCGGTTCTGCTGGGTCAGGAATTCCATGGCAAAGTGCACTCCAGGCAATTCCCGCCCCGGCACGGGCATGTCGCGGGGATGTTCCGCGCCACCAGTCAACACCACGGCGTCGAATTTCTCCTGAATTTCCTCGATGGGAATAGTGATGCCAATATGGCTATTGGGACGAAACTCCACGCCTTCGGCACGCATTTGCGCCATACGCCGGTCGATGAAGTGCTTCTCCATCTTAAAATCTGGAATGCCATAGCGCATCAAACCGCCGATGCGGGCGTTCTTTTCGTATAGTACCACGCTGTGACCTGCCCGGGCCAATTGCTGAGAACAGGCCATTCCGGCGGGGCCTGAACCCACTACCGCTATGTTCTTGCCCGTGCGCCGTTTGGCAATGCGGGGGACAATCCAACCCTCTTGCCAGCCTTTTTCGACAATGGATACCTCGATGGTCTTGATAGTCACAGGCTGGTCGGTAATGTTCAGAGTACAGGCGGCCTCACAAGGGGCGGGGCAGATGCGGCCGGTGAATTCCGGAAAGTTGTTAGTCGAATGGAGGATACGCAAGGACTCGCGCCATTCACCCTGATAGACCAAGTCATTCCATTCCGGAATGATATTATTTATCGGGCAACCGTCATGACAGTAAGGAATACCGCAATCCATGCAACGGGCACCCTGCTGCCGGACCTCAGGATCGCTCAGAGGGACCGTGAATTCATCATAGTGCTTCAGGCGTTCCTTTTCGGGTGTGTACGACCGTTCGCGCCGGGCGATTTCTATGAAGCCTGTTGGTTTACCCATACTGCTTACTCACCTGCGACCGCCACTCTTTCGTTAGACCGGGACACGGGCTGTGTCCTCGCCTGCATCTCCTGTAAAGCACGGCGGTAATCCACTGGCATCACCTTGACGAAACGCCGTAGGTGATCATCCCAATTGTGCAAAATTTCGCGCGCCAGTTCGCTGCCGGTATAACGCATGTGGTTTTCGATCAGACCGCGCAGGCGCTGGGCGTCATAACGGGTCATGTCATGTACTAGATCGACCCGACCATGCGTCTCCAGATCGCCGCCTTGATGGCCTTGGTTCTCCATGACCATGTCTTCGTCCGCGATGGGTTCCAGTTCCACCATGGCCATGTTACATCGCAAATGAAAATCGTGGCTGTCGTCTAACACATAGGCGATGCCGCCGCTCATCCCGGCAGCAAAGTTGCGGCCTGTGTTTCCCAGGACAACGACGACGCCACCCGTCATATACTCGCAACCATGATCGCCCACGCCTTCGACCACTGCAGTGACACCCGAATTCCGAACAGCGAACCGCTCACCGGCTACGCCACGGAAGTAACATTCGCCATCAATACCACCATAAAGGACGGTATTACCGATGATAATATTCTCCTCCGGTTTGATGGTAGAGACTTTGGGGGGGTAAATCACAAGTCGGCCGCCGGACAGCCCCTTACCAACGTAATCGTTCGCGTCTCCTTCTAATTCGAAGGTCACTCCAGCCGAGAGAAAAGCGCCAAAGCTTTGCCCCGCGCTGCCGGTAAATTTGGCATGAACGGTGTCGTCATCCAGTCCTGCTTTGCCGTAGCGCTGGGCAATCCGGCCCGACAACATGGCGCCTACTGTACGGTTCGTGTTCTGGATCGGCAGGTCAATTTTGACAGGATGGCAACGTTCAATAGACGGTTCTGCCAGTTCGATCAGCTGATGGTCCAGAGCCTTATCAAGGCCGTGGTCTTGATCCTCGCAGTTGTAGATAGCTACCTCGGGTCCGGCGTCAGGTTTATGCAGCAACGGGGTCAAGTCCAAGCCTTTGGCTTTCCAGTGATCAACCGCTGCGCGAAATTCCAGACGGTCCCTTTGGCCAATCATCTCATCGAACCTGCGATAACCCAGTTTGGCCATGAGCTCCCGGATTTCCTCTGCTACATATGTGAAGAAATTGATGACATGCTCCGGTGTGCCTGGGAACAGCTTCCGCAATTCCGGATCCTGGGTCGCAACACCAACAGGGCACGTGTTCAGATGACATTTGCGCATCATGATACAGCCTTGAGAAATCAAGGCCGCGGTGGCGATGCCAAATTCGTCGGCGCCCAACATGGCACCTATCACCACGTCCCGACCCGTGCGCAAGCCGCCGTCCACCTGCACCGCAATGCGGCCGCGCAAGCGGTTCATGACCAGGGTTTGATGGGTTTCCGCCAATCCAATTTCCCATGGACTGCCGGCGCTTTGGATTGAAGTAATAGGAGAAGCGCCCGTACCGCCTTCATAGCCGGAAATAGTCACATGATCCGCATGCGCCTTGGAAACACCAGCCGCGACCGTTCCCACACCCAGTTCAGAGACTAGCTTGACGGAAATTCGCGCTTCCGGATTGACGTTCTTTAGGTCATGAATTAGTTGCGCCAGATCCTCAATGGAATATATGTCATGATGAGGCGGCGGAGAAATCAAACCTACGCCTGGCGTCGAATGACGCACTCGAGCAATCCATTCATCCACCTTGTGGCCTGGCAATTGCCCGCCTTCGCCGGGCTTTGCGCCCTGAGCCATTTTGATCTGAATGTCCGAGGCGTTTACCAGATATTCCGCCATCACACCAAATCGGCCAGAGGCAACCTGTTTGATGCCCGAACGCATGCTGTCGCCATTCTCTAGAATACGATATCGTTCCGCCTCCTCGCCACCCTCACCACTGTTCGACTTGCCACCGATACGGTTCATGGCGATCGCCAGATTGGTATGCGCCTCCCAACTGATGGAGCCGAAGGACATCGCGCCCGTGGCAAAGCGCTTGAAGATTTCCGTAACCGCTTCCACTTCTTCCAAGGGGACGGGTTCTTCAGCGAACTTGAACTCGAACAGGCCACGTAGATTTTTCAGCTTCTTGTCCTGCTCGTTCATACGCCGGGAGTAGGCCTGGTATTTGGCTTGGTCACCGGCCCTGACAGCGTGTTGCAGCAAGGCGACGGTTTCCGGCGTCCAGGCATGATCCTCCCCCCGCTGGCGGTAGGCTAGTTCGCCGCCAACCTCCAAGGCATCGCGATAGGGAAGCACGTCGTTGTAGGCGATTAAATGTCGGCGTACGGTTTCCTCAGCGATTTCCTGCATACCTACGCCGTCGATGGCGCAGCGGGTGCCGGTAAAGTGCTGGTCTAGAAATTCTTGACTTAATCCTACGGCATCGAATATCTGCGCACCGCAATAGGATTGATAGGTCGAAATACCCATCTTGGACATCACCTTCAGGATGCCCTTGTCCACGGCCTTGATATAGCGGGTGTTTAGCTCATCTACGGACAGATCTTCGGGCATTTTGGGCCGCAACGAGGCCAGGGTGTCAAAGGCCAGATAGGGATTAATTGCTTCGGCGCCATATCCGGCCAGCAGGCAGAAATCATGCACCCGGCGGGCCTCGCCGGTCTCCACTACCAGACCTACTTCAGT
>CAXGCE010000024.1:0-11302 GCA_964007795.1 uncultured Alphaproteobacteria bacterium
CGGCGAAGCCAGGTCGATCACCGCCGGCAATTGCGGACCTCCGGCGATCACGACGATGCCACCAGAAAAACGCCGATTGAGCGGGCCATTGTCGCCGGGCACGCCGATAAACAGGTCGTCGTAACCGTCGCCGTGGATATCGCCGGCGGCAATCGCATCACCGGCGATGGCCTGATCGCTGGCGCCATAGATGAGCATAGTGCCCGCGGGCAACTCAGCCAGGTCAATCACCCGGCCCGGCAGGTCCACCGCCCCGTAGACGATGCAGACATCGCCCGCATCGGGCCGGGTATTGTCTGGCCCATCAGCACGATAAGCCCCCAACAACATATCCGCCAGCCCGTCGCCGTTGATGTCGGCGGTGACGATCTCCTCGAAGGCGGCGAGGAACCCGCCGTGGTCGTCGTCGCCGCCGAACTTCTTCGGGAAGGCGCGGTGCACGGAGCCGTTCTCGACCAGCAGCTTCAGCTGGCCGAGCACGCGCTCGCGGTGCTCATCCATGCCGAGCGCGGGATCGCGCCACATCGCCGGGTCCTTCATGAACTCGCGCGAGCGGCGGCGGGCGTCCGCCCAGCGGCCGAGCAGCTGCTCCCCGAGCGCGGCGACGTCGACGTTCAGAGCGCTCGTCTCGATCGCGCTCGTCTCGGTGTTCTCGAAACCATTTGCGTCCGCAGCGGCGGGACGATCGACCAGATCGGTCATGACACACAACTCCCTCGTGAGGTCCTGACGTGAGGCTACGTCCGGCGCCGGGGAGATGCGAGATTGTCGTTTGGGAGCGCAATCGACACGGCGCGGCGGGTTCAGTTCGTTGTGCCCAATCCACAATCGATCCTCGGGAGGGCTAGAGGTTTCAGCGCGCAACTCGCCCCCACGGCGCGGTGCTAGCGTGAGATAGTTCGACGCTCGAAGGAGTTTCTGCGTGCCCTCACCTCGCACCCGCTGGATCGGCCTTGTCGTCGTCAGCCTCGCCGTCGCCCTCGTCCTCGCCCATTTCGATCAGCTCGAGGCAATCGGAAAGTTCACTGTCCATATTCCGCAGGCCAGTAATGGCATTGTCCAAATTGGTGCGCTCCCGCATCAGTTCTTGCGCGCGGGCGGCGTCATCCCACAGGCCAGGATCTTCGATAAGCTTGTTCAGTTCATCCAGGCGTTTAACGGCGACATTCCAGTCAAAGATGCCTCCTTAGAAGAGCCAAGTTCTGGACAATCTCGTCTACAAGGTCCTGTGTTTCCGCACGCATCGGTTCACTCCAATGGCTGCCACGCTAATACAGGCCGCCCGTGCCGGCCCGTTTGCTGGTGTTAATTGCCTCCGCGGCAAGGGTACCGTCAAGCACTGGGCCGGAATTATTTGGCACCGTACCCGGCTTGAACGCTTCCAACACAACATGACGTTCGTTTGGTCCCGCTGGCAAACCCGTCTCGCCGGCAATTCTTACCAACTGAATGCTGGGAGGAATTCGGAATGGAATTGCGGGCCGTTTTGCCAGCGCACGGGCCATGAAGTCGCGGAACACCGGCACGGCAACCGAGCTGCCAGTCTCGCGCCTGCCTAGACTGCGAGGATTATCAAATCCAATGTAGACGCCCACTGCCAGATCAGGCGAAAAACCCATGAACCAAGTATCGCGGTTCTTGTTAGTGGTTCCGGTTTTTCCTGCCAATGGCTTGCGGATCACTTTAATACGGATCCCCGTGCCCCGTTGCACCACGCCTTCCAGCATGGAGACTACCTGATAGGCTGTGCCGGGCTCTATTATCTGTTGCCGCAAATCCGCGATCTGGGGTGTTACCTGTCCATGCCAACCAGACGAAACACAGCCAGGACAATCACGGGCGTCATGGCGGAATACGGTACGCCCACGCCGATCCTGTATGCGGTCGATTAAGGTAGGCACCACCCTCTTTCCACCATTCACCAACATGGCGTAGGCGGTGGTCAATTTCAACAAAGTGGTCTCACCGGCGCCGAGTGCCATAGGCAACAAAGGAGGCATGTCTTCCATGATGCCAAAGCGGTTAGCGTAATCTACCACCTTGTCCATACCTATGTAATTTGCCAATCGTACGGTCATTAGGTTTCGGGATTTTTCGATTCCCAATCGTAGCGTCGACGGGCCATAGAAGCGCTTGGTATAATTTGCGGGTTTCCACTTGCCCCGACCATGCCCCACATCAATTACAAATGGGCCGTCTAGAACCAGGGACGAGGGGGTAAAGCCGTTCTCCAGCGCTGCCGCATAGACAAACGGCTTAAAGGCTGAGCCGGGCTGACGCATGGCTTGGGTGGCACGGTTGAATTGCGAAGCCTCATAGGAATAACCGCCTGACATGGCCAGAACCCGGCCTGTGTGCGGATCGATGGCTACCAAGCCACCGTTGATCGCCGGTATCTGTTGCAAGCTGTAATAGCCGGGATGGTAGGACTTGTCCGTCTTGGGTACGGCGGCGACGGCGACCACATCGCCGACATTCAGCACATCGCTGGGCCGACGCACGCGCGGTCCCACTCTTTCCCCCTTGCGCCAAGGCCGTGCCCAGATCAGTTGCTTAAGTGGGATACCCCCTTCAATGCCATTGGAAAAGCCAATCTCCGCCTTCTCAGCATTCAGTTTCAAAACAACGGCTATGTACCAATTTCCAATCCCTTTCGGAATGGGTACCTTCCCCAGGGCCGTCAACCAGTCATCAGTAACTTTAATACGGGTCAAGGGGCCGCGCCAGCCGTGGCGACGGTCGTAGGCCGCCAGTCCCGCACGCAATTCCTGGTCCGCGATGGCCTGTAGAGCAGGCTCCACCGTAGTGCGGACCGAAAGGCCATCTTCGTACAGACGATTTTCGCCATATTTTTCCAATAACTCGCGCCGTACTTCTTCTGCAAAATAGCCAGCCTCAAAGATTCGAGTCGGATCGGGCCGTCGCATCAACAGAACACGAGCAGATGCGCGTTTAGCGTCCAGTGGACTGATCACACTGTTATCCGCCATTTGCCTCAACACCCAGTTGCGCCGTTCTTTTGCTGCCTTTCGGTTCCGAATAGGGTGATAGTTATTCGGCGCCTTGGGCAACGCCGCCAAGTAGGCAGTCTCCTCCAAGGTCAATTCATCCAAGGATTTATCAAAATAGTTCAAGGCAGCTGCCGCGACGCCATAACTCCCAATTCCGAGATAAATCTCATTTAAGTAGAGCTCCAGGATCCGGTCCTTGGAGAAAGCGTTTTCAATGCGAAAGGCCAGGATAGCTTCCTTAATTTTGCGGGCAATGGAGATTTCGTTGGTCAGCAGGAAATTTTTTGCCACCTGTTGAGTAATGGTGGAGGCTCCCACTGGGCGGCGTTTGCCACCATCCATCACGTTCCAGACATTTCGGAACAACGCCGTCGCGATGCCGGCAAAATCAATACCGGGATGGCTGTAAAATGTCTTGTCCTCAGCGGAGAGAAAGGCATCAATAACAAGCCTCGGAATGGCGGTGGTGGGCACAAACAGGCGACGTTCCCGCGCGAACTCTCCAATCAGAGAGCCATTGCCCGCGTGCACCCGGGTCATTACAGCCGGTCGGTAATCAGCCAATTGCTTGTAGTCGGGCAAGTCCCGACCAAACCGCCACAGCACGAATAAGCTGCTGCCGCCGCCCAACACAACAAGCAGTAAGAACAGTGAAAATATAATTACCAAAAACCGTATCATCTTCCCATCATCGCGGCTACGATCCGGCTCTTAATCAATAATCCAGCAAACTTAGCAACTACCTTCTGAATGTGTCAGCTTCATGGCGCGAATTCATTGCTTTTGGGCTGTGAAATAGTTATTGACGGCGCGGGCGATGCCGGCAGCCATGGCGGCTTGTGATTTCGGGTTGTTAAGCATCTTCTCATCCCGCCGGTTTGAAAGATATCCCAATTCAATTAATACCGAAGGCACATCGGGCGCCTTCAAGACGACAAAACCGGCAAACCTGTGGGGTTTGCGTCGCATGTGGATCAATTGCCGCAATTCAGGTAGCAAAGATGCCGCGAACTGGGCGGCATAATTCATGGTTTCCCGCTGGGTCAATTCAATTAGAATAGAGGCAACCTCATCATCGTGCACCTTAAGGTTGAGACCGGCAATCAGATCGGCCCGATTCTCCTTCGCTGCCAGGGCGGCTGATTCCTTGTCGGATGCCTTTTCAGAAAGAGTATAGACGCCGCCGCCGCGGATACTACGATCGGTGATGGAATCTGCATGAACTGAAAGAAACAGATCCGCCCCGATCGCCCGGGCGACAGCCACTCGCCGCCGCAGGGAAATGAAGGTATCCCGGTAGCGAGTAAACTTCACCCGCTGCCGACCTAAAGCGAGAATAGCCTTCCGAATTTGATACGCCATGGCCAAAGTAACACGCTTTTCAAAAATGCCGCTAACACCGATGGCACCCGGATCCACACCGCCATGGCCCGGATCAATCACCACCAAAGGCTTCTGAGCAGGGTCGCGTTTAGGCTTCGTGGCCATAACGGGTTGAGCCTGATCGCGAGCTCGGATTGGCGATGCCTGCAGGGTTCTTATGAAGGCTAGGCGAGTTGTAGGCCTGATATCTATTACGATACGGTGACCATGATTCGCCGAAGGGGGTATCGTAAATGACTCCTTCGCAAGGCCCGGGGATATTAGGTCCAAAACAACCCTTGCGTTACCAGACTGATATTGGCCATACCGCAGACCAGCGATAATACCACCCTTTCGACGCACCGTTGCTGCGGGCACATCCCATTTGATGTCCGGGAGATCAATTACAATTCGGTAGGGATCGGCTAGGGCGGAGATCTGGTAGCGCACTTCGCCGGACAAATCGAGCACCACGCGGGTCTTATCTTTGTGAATGCCAATCCGTATGTCCCTGGCCGTCGTCATCGCCCACCCAGGCTGCGACAGCCCACATGCCAAACACGCCAAAATGCCAAACAAAATATAGCGAGGGCAGTTATGGGCAAGCATGGCACATCTAGTAGTCGCGAATCGTTAAACCACGATATCTGATATAGGCTTCCATATCCACGGTGTAGAGTTTTCTAACTTGCGTTTTAGGCACCGAAATTTAGGTCCTTGTATTTTTATTTGAGAAAACGGTGTATGAAGCGTATATCATGGTGGTTGTGTATTAGTTCCGTTTCCTTTTCACTGGGTTTTACCCGGTGATGGCGTGGCGGTGGAAGCTGGGTTGTGCCGGGGCCGACAAGATTTCTTGGTTGCCGGATGCCAGATCAATATCGTTATGCGTTTGGGCCAACGGATTGGATAGGTGAATTCGAAGCCAGGTTCGGTATGGGCGAAAGCAATATGTCGAACGGGTGATGGTAGAAGGATCCTCGTCCTGGCTAGTCAAGGCACGTATAGGATTGATTGTTCCAATTGCGTCGCCAGAGAAGTATCGCAAGACCAACGCGAAGACATTCTCGGACTGTGCCGTTTGACGGGTTGATATCCCCATTTGCCGGCTTCGCTACAAATTAGGGACCGCATCATCTGGCAATTGCGCTGGATGGTGGCGGGCATGAAAATATGACGACGCGTATGTTGATTGACGCGACGCATGCGGAAGAAACCCGCATCGTCGTTGTCGATGGCAAGCGGTTGGTTGATTTCGATTTTGAAACAGCCACAAAAAGACAGCTCAAAGGCAACATCTATTTGGCCAAGGTGACGCGGGTGGAACCCTCGCTGCAAGCGGCTTTTGTGGATTATGGTGGCAATCGCCATGGTTTCCTAGCATTCAACGAAATCCATCCCGACTATTATCAAATTCCCGTTGCCGATCGCGAGGCCCTGTTAGCGGATGAAGCCGAGCAGGCTGCCCGGCAAGCGGAATTAGAAGACAGAGTCGACGAAAACAACGACCACGTTGTAAACGTTGATAAAAATGAATCCGAACCTGTGATCGCCGAGGGCGATGACGCGGTGATCCTGAATTCAGATGATGCTGAAGGTTACGCCAGTGGCCCCTTTAACTCTGAAGCAGTGGACGCAATTGGAGACGAATACGAAGGCGAAGAAGATTCATCAGCCGGCGCGGTTGATGTCCTGGATGAAGTACCCCGGCCTCGAGCACGCAGCCGACGCAGTTACAAGATACAAGAAGTAATTAAGCGGCGGCAAATTCTGCTGATCCAAGTGGTTAAGGAGGAACGAGGCAATAAGGGCGCCGCGTTGACTACATACCTGTCCCTGGCTGGCCGTTATTGCGTTTTAATGCCTAATACGGCGCGGGGTGGCGGCATAAGCCGGAAAATTTCCAACCAGACATCGCGAAGGAAGCTGAAGAAGATTGTTAGCGACTTAGATGTACCTGAAGGCATGGGGGTCATCGTTCGAACAGCCGGACAGAATCGAACAAAGGCAGAAATCCGTAGGGATTTTGAATATCTTCTGCGCCTTTGGGACAGCGTGCGAGACCTAACCTTAGATTCCTCTGCGCCCACCGTAGTCTATGAAGAGGCCGATCTGATCAAACGGGCTATTCGCGATATGTACGCCAAGGACTTTGACGAGGTCTTGGTGGATGGTGACGATGGCTATCGCGTGGCCAAGGATTTCATGCGAATGCTGATGCCATCACATGCAAAAAAGGTTCAACCCTATCGCGACCGAATCCCACTGCTACACCGCTATCAAGTAGAACAGCAACTGGATAGCATGCATTCGAACGTGGTCCAGCTAAAATCCGGCGGCTACATAGTGTTTGCGCAGACGGAAGCTCTGGTTGCCGTGGATGTGAACTCCGGCCGTTCTACCAAGGAGCGCAATATCGAGGAAACTGCCCTCAAGACAAATCTGGAAGCGGCAGCCGAGATCGGCCGCCAATTGCGTCTGCGCGATTTGGCAGGATTGGTGGTGATTGATTTCATTGACATGGACGAGAACCGCAATGACCGTGCGGTCGAACGGCGCATAAAGGAGGCTTTAAAGGATGACCGAGCCCGCATTCAGGTGGGCCGGATATCGACATTTGGTCTGATGGAACTTTCACGCCAGCGTTTACGTCCTAGCTTATTCGAGGCTTCGACGAAGGCCTGTGATGTGTGTAGCGGCACTGGGTTTGTACGAACTACCGAATCCACTGCCTTGCATGTTTTGCGCGCAGTCGAGGAGGAAGGCATTCGTGGCCGCGCCTCACAATTGAGCGTACACGCGCCCGTCGATGTGTCTTTGTATCTACTTAACCAGAAGCGGGACCATTTGGCGGAAATTGAGCAGCGCTATGGTCTGCACGTTTATGTCCAGGGGGACGTCACGCTGGTGGCGCCAGATTGTCGCGTGACAGTGGACCAGACTCGCACTCCTCAAGAAATTGAGGCGATTGAACAGGAACGAAAGCGCTCGGCAGAAGAAATTGCTCTAGCGAATGAGAAGAACGACGCTTCAGACATCGAAACAAGTGATGGTGGCGAATTTGAAAAGTCGACGGAGAAGCGGCCCCGCCGGCGGCGACGCTCCCGCAAACGTAGCGAGGACCGCAAGACCGAGGGTAACAAACAAGACGCCATCGAATCCGGAGTAGAAGGTGCCAATGGTCAGGCCAATGACGAGGTCGGCGAAACGGACCCCAATGGTGAGGATAAGCCCCGACGCCGGCGCCGGGGACGGCGCGGCGGGCGCAGACGCCGTGCGAGCGGGGATCCGGCTGAACAGAGTGAAAAAGTCGGGCAAAAGGCGAGACAAAATACCGAAACTCGTGAGGCTCCGACCGATGCAGCTGAAGAGACAGCTGGAAACGGAGCCGATCAATCTTCGCCCGATCAATCAGGCTCCCAGGACGAATCTGTTCAGGAAGACCCTAGGCCTTCGGATGCCGAACGAGTGGAAACGCTGAACACCGAGAAACAAGGAACTTTGGATACACCTGATTCTACGGCTTCCGCCAACTTCTTCGGAACAACGGAGCCGCCTGTGCCCACGAATTCTGATACCTCCAGGTTGATAAATGCAGACAGTGAAGCGGTACCCGTAATTTCGCAAGCGCCTGACCAACCGGAGGCCGAAGCCGCGTCCAAGCCTACCAGCCTGCCAGCGCCAAATACCGAACCAATTAATGAGCAGAAGCAAGTAATTGGATCTAACGAAGTAGCTATTGCCCCGGAAGAGACCCCAGCAGAATCCATCAAAACGAAACGCCGCGGCTGGTGGCAGCGGGGAGGACTATTTTAGCCGGAGATCTTGTGGACTAATGGTCCTCGGCGAGCCAGTTCTTAATTCTTTGGCAGGCTTCCACCATATCCTCGGTGGAGCCAGCAAATGAAAATCGTACGTATGATGCGCCATCCACAGGATCAAAATCATTCCCGGGTGTAGTCGCAACACCCGTACTCTCCAACATCTTGGCACAAAAGGCCACAGCGTCATTGGTGAATTTGCGCACATCCGCATAGATGTAGAATGCGCCGTCCGCCGGCGCGAATTCATCCAGACCAGCCTTTGGCAACTCCGACAGCAACAGTTCCCGGTTACGGGCATATCGCGCCACATTTGCATCAAGTTCCCGGGCACAGTCAAAGGCTGCGACGGCGGCATGTTGAGACAGGCTGGGAGCGGAGATAAAGAGGTTCTGTGCTAGACGTTCGACAGGACGCAGCATATTGTCCGGCAATATCATCCAGCCCAAGCGCCATCCGGTCATGGAGTAATATTTGGAAAAAGAGTTAATAACCACGCAATCACTATTGTAGGCGACGGCTGTGTTCGTCACGTCGCCGTAGGTGATCTGGTGATAAATTTCGTCCGAGATGTAGCGGATTTGGTTGTCCTGGCAATAGGCGAGCATTTGGCGTAACTCGTCGTCCCGAAGCATCGAACCCGTGGGATTTGCGGGCGAAGCGATCAAAAGACCATCCAAATCACCACCACCCGCAACATCCAGCGCCTGCAGGGTTGGTTGAAACCGACTGTCCGGGCCTACGGGCACCTCCACCGCATGGATATCCAGGGCTCCCAGGATATTACGATAGCAGGGATAGCCCGGTCGCAGAATTGCTACCTTATCGCCGGGATCGAACGCTGCCAGAAATGTCAATAAGAATGCGGCGGAAGAACCCGTGGTGACACAGACCCTTTCGGCAGGCACGTGAACACCGTAGCAATCCTGGTAGTGGCGGGCGATACGCTCTCGCAGGGGCAGGATCCCCATCGCCAGAGTGTAACCAAGAACGTCATCGTCCAAAGCCTGCTTTGCTGCCGCGATAACGCCGCTAGGAGCAGCAGTTGACGGCTGTCCCACTTCCATATGCATGACACCTTCGCCTATGGCCTCACGCTCGGCAGCGGACTTCATCACATCCATGACGATAAAAGAAGGAATATTGCCCCTATTCGAAATTTTCATCCTATCCTCAAAAAGCATCAAATGCGGCAAGTCCATGCCACTGAGAATCAGTGGCAAACTGACAAATTCCGGGCCTCGTCCGGATGCCTTTCGGGCACCAAAGCCCTTGAACCCTTCCCTTTACGTTCCTTCGTCCCGCCATTGCGTCGACCAGTGTTCGGCCCCTTTCCATTACGTCCATAGCAACCATAGCTGCCGCAACCGACCCGTTCGGACCTCCTGCGCCTGACACGGCCAGCACTGTCTGGTTCAAGTGATAATTGACGCCCAATACAGGCAGCCCACCACTGTCCTCTTTGGCGGCCGTTGCCATAAATATGCCCCATTCGGGCACCGTTGTGGCCGCTCCAAAGGCACTATTCATGTCAAACACGCAGGCAACCGATGATCCGAAGCTGTCACCTATAACTAACCCGGCCTGACCCCCATCAACATCCAGCGCCATTTTCTCCGATCCAAAGACCTTGGCCCCGGCTTTACTTGGCGATGTTTTGACAACTAGGCCTAAAAGATTTTCTCCTTGGTTTTCATCCTTACCAAGAGCCGGGAGGTGCAGCACGTGGTTGCCAATCGGTGTTTTTGCCGTCCCGCGCCAAATTGCGCGATAATTGCGTAAGTCAGAAATCTTGATTCTCCCACCACGGCGAGCGGCGGCCTGGACGAATTTCTGGCCCGCCTCGCCACCATACAGATCACTAACCCCCCGTGTACGAATTCGGGTCAGAACAGAGGCCAATTCTACCTGGACAACGGTCTCTGATTCGTCAAAGGGTTTGCCGTCTGGTCGCAGAAAGATCCGCCTCGCCGTCCCGTCAGCGCGTAGTCGGCCTGCCTGCGGTCGCAGACGTTTGGCTAACGCGCGGCTTATCTGATGGCCGAATCGTGCCATAGTTTCCGCTGGCGCCACCAATTGGGTCCAGGGCAGATGGCCGTAGCGACTATGCAATAACGCCATGCCCCGCAAGGCTCCTGGTATCGCGATGTGTCCCCCAGCGGCCGCCCTGCCAACGCGGAAATCCAACGTCTCCGCCCTGTTCGAACGGTGATCATAGTAAAGACATACCCCTCCGCCACCCAGCCCGACCGCGACAGGGTAAGTGACCGTCATAGCAAAATAGGCTGCCACCGCTGCGTCCGCCGCCGAACCCCCGGCCGACAAAGTATCCCGTGCTACCAGAGCCGCGCGTGGCTCTTCGCTAATAGCGGCACCCAAGAAACCTTCAACGGCACCAATCTCTCCCGTCTTGGGCGGCGCGACCCCACAGGCTACTACCAATAGCAGCAATGCGGCCATGCAGCCGCGTTGACGCCGCCGCACCGCAAACATAGGTTTAAGTTGACTTAATGATGGAGCGGTGGGTGTGCGGTACATAATTGGACTATTACTGCTTTCTACCTTAGCGTTGTCCCTTAGGCCTGAAACGGCCCAGGCGCGCCGGATCACCTTTATCCGTGACGCGGAAATCGAAGATACCATTCGTCTGTTCGGGATACCACTGTTCGCCGTCGCCGGATTGGAACCTTCCGCCGTTCGTGTGCATTTGGTTAAGGATCCAGCAATTAACGCCTTTGTCGCCAACGGCCAGCGCATCTTTCTGAATACGGGATTGTTGATTGCATCGGACAACGCCAATCAAGTGATTGGCGTTATGGCCCACGAAACTGGTCATATTTCGGGCGGCCATCTGGCACGCACCCATGAAGCCCTGCGGGATGCTTCTGCCAATTCCATCATGGCATTTGTACTTGGTGCCGCCGCCATGGCCGCTGGCCAAGGTCAGGCGGGTTCTGCCATCATCGCTGGCGGCCAGCATGTAGCACAACGTTCATTCCTAAAATACAGCCGGATACAGGAAAGTTCTGCTGATCAGGCGGCCCTGGATATCCTGAAAAAAACTGGGCAGTCAGCACAAGGCATGTTGGCCTTTTTCGAAAAACTTGG
>CAXGCE010000025.1:0-11081 GCA_964007795.1 uncultured Alphaproteobacteria bacterium
AGGGTGACCTTATCACTGTGTCCGAAGCGACGGTAAAATTGGCCATAGACGGACGGCAGATCATGTCGGTGGCGGAAGGTAATGGCCCAGTCAACGCACTGGATAAAGCCTTGCGAAAAGATATTGGCTGCTTCGCTGAGTATATAGAAGATCTAGAGCTGGTGGATTTCAAGGTGCGTATCCTGGACGGTGGGACGGGCGCGGTTACTCGTGTCCTGATCGAAAGTGCGGACGGATTGGGACGGCGCTGGTTTACGGTGGGGGTTTCACCCAATATCGTCGACGCTTCGTTTATGGCCTTACTTGACAGCATCACGTACAAACTGTTCAAGGACGGCGCGGAAGCGCCGTGAGGCATCGTGGCCGGGACTGATTCCACGAAGACGATCTTAGACGCCGGGCCCAGCCCGGTAGTGATACTGGTGCGGCCGCAGATGGGGGAGAATATAGGTGCGGCAGCGAGGGCCATGAAGAATTTTGGCCTAAATCGCCTTCGCATCGTGGACCCGCGGGACGGCTGGCCTAACCCCAAGGCCCATGCCATGTCCAGCCGTGCCCATGAAATTCTGGACGCCGCAATCCTGTATGATGATACATCTGCAGCAGTAGCCGACCTGCATTGCGTCTTCGCCACTACAGCCAGGGCGCGGGAAATGGAGAAACCGTGCATGACGCCGAGGGAGGCTGTGGCGGACATGCGGCAGCGGTTAGTCCAGGGCCAACAATTGGGAATCTTGTTTGGTGGTGAAAAAGCAGGCCTGGATAATGACGACACCACCGTGGCCCAAACGATCCTCCAAATACCAGCAAATCCCACTTTTTCGTCGCTGAACCTTGCGCAGGCAGTGTTAGTAATTTGCTATGAATGGTTCACATCCAGCTCGGCTGCGGTATTGGAAACAACTGGAAAAAGTGAACCAGCGACCTTGGACGAACTCCAATTTTTTGAAAGCCGCTTGGAAGAACAGTTGCAGCAGTCTGGGTTTTTGAAACCCCCAGAAAAAGCGCCCTCAATGATGCGTAATCTGCGCAACGTTTTTCGCCGCGCCAATTTGACCGATCAAGAAGTCCGTAGTTTTCATGGAGTCATATCCGCTTTGATACGTCGTAACGGTGGCGCTTAAATGCCATTTGACTTAGCTAAATTGATTGGTATAACTCCCGCGACCTGCGCGACCTGTTCATGACTGGTCGGTTGGCCGCGCGAAATTCATTCAAGCATTTGATGCTGAGAGAAGAACCTGAATGACGAAGCGACTACGCTCCAAATATAAGCTAAACCGCCGCCTGGGTGAAAACCTTTGGGGCCGGCCGAAAAGCCCTGTCAACAAGCGGGATTATCCGCCGGGGCAGCATGCCCAGGGGCGGCGGCGCAAACCATCTGACTACGGTATTCAGTTGGCCGCCAAGCAAAAACTGCGCGGTTACTATGGCAATATCACCGAGAAACAGTTTCGCCGCACTTATAACGAAGCCGTTAAGGTTAGGGGTGACACCACGGAGGTATTGATTGGCTTGTTGGAACGGCGCTTGGACGCAGTCATTTATCGCATGAAATTCGTTCCCACGGTTTTTTCGGCACGGCAGTTCATTAACCACGGCCATATTCTAGTCAACGGCAAACGGGTCAACATCGCTTCCTACCGGGTTGGTGAGGGTGACGTGATCGAGATCAAGGAAAAATCCCGCGAGATCATCATGGTGCTCGATGCCTTAGATTCGCCCGAGCGGGATATACCTGAATATATGGAAGTCGACCTTGGCAAGCGTCGTGGCACTTTTGTCCGTACGCCAAAATTCTCGGAAGTCCCATACCCGGTACCCATGGAACCGAACCTGGTGATTGAGTACTACTCCAGATAGACAATTTGTAATTGTTCCGTTTCTTGACAGCAGAAATTGACAAAAGACATGCTGCTCAGTTTTGCCTCTGAGTGACTCTTTGTTTGGCCAAATTCTGAGACCAGCACATTTTTATGGGAGCGGCTGGAGAAGGGTGGGAATATTCTTGTTGATCAGACTAAACGAGCGGCCGCCCACCGATGATTAGAAAATTTCTTTAGTACCTAATAAATTGCCGAAGCGTCCAGTGTGTACAAAAATTGGCGTTCCATCATGCAGGCGTCCGCGCCGTGATAACTGACATAAGGTGCGTGCGGTTTTGAGGCAGTTCACCACTTAGAAGGCTTGAATTTGTCTGCAAACCAGATAATTCGATTTCAACATCAACGAACCCTGCTGCCCTTAACTCTCGCTCCAAATCCAGGTTTCTGGCTTGATACATGAAGGGCTCGTTGTTCCGAGCGGCGTAGCCATCCAGTAGCCAGGCGTCGATGTTTCCTCCCGGCGTGAGATACATATCGTACATGGCGAAGGCGCCCCCTGGTTCCAGTACCCGCCGACCCTCGGCCATGATACGGCGTAACGCTGAGGGCGGAACCTCATGCAATAGCCAATGGGAGGTGACCAAATTGAACCGATTGCCTTCAAAGTTCAAACTCTCGCCGTTCATTTGCCAGAAATTAATGTCCAGGTCGGCTTCAATCGAACGTAAGTGCGCCAAAGACACGGCAGGGGCGGAGACGTCGCAGCCGTGGATGTCAGCGCTGGGCATGGTCCGTTTTAGGGCACGGGTGGAAGCTCCAAGGGTACAGCCGATGTCCAGAACCGCTGTGGGCGCATAGCGATCCCGCATCAATTCTGCGTACCAGTTTAAGGGAGTGTCGGGATCGAGCATGGAGAAACTTACGCCGGAGGTTGCCCACTCATAGATGAAGGCCGTTTCGTCACCATTCCAAATTCCGCCGGGAATTTGGTGGATGTCGGTGTTGGCGACGTAGTCGGGCATAGCCATCTCTGGGTCCAGGTGCAGGCGTTCGGTATGCCGTGTTGCGCCCTCCTCGAGGATACTGCTCAGCCGTTCTGTTTGCGGTGCCAAAACGCGGGACATGCCCCAGCGGCTTTGATATTTAACCTGTTGGGCCCGGCGCTCTAACCAGCCGTAAAGCTGATAGGCACGGGAGGGCCGCATCGTGCGCTCCAGGCCCTCCACGTCGTTGGCACCGCATGCCTTGGCCTCCTCAACCACCTGCTTGTATGGCGCGTCTTTCCAAAAATACTTCAGGCTATGGGAATAGCTTTCATTTGTCTTAGCAGCGAAGTCGATATCCGGGCGCGTTGTCATCTGTCTATTCCATATCCATGAAGCCACGTACGTCGGGTGCGGCATCTGGCTCTAGCCAGGGTCGTAGAATTTCGGCGGCAAATACTTTTTCCTCTTCTGCTTGCCAAGCCAGGTGGGCATCCGACGCGGCAGCAAGGGACAGTACATTGTCGCTCACAACGCCCTGTTGTTCCAGGGCCACGGTTAGACGGTTTACCAAGGCCTTCAGGAGGTAAACCTCACCGCCCAGGGCCGTGATCACGCCCAGCAGTCGTTGGGTGGTAGCATCGTGGAAAAAATCGAGGTCGATAAGATCCGCTGCCTTCGGTATTGACTTGTCTGACATGTTGTTCTGTGCCTCCGCTTTGCCTAAAGAACGATATCAGCCCGATTCTTCGGCGGCAACGCACCGCAAATGGTGGTTTTGGTTTCCTCCCCAGGCCGGTGATATATTTTTACGATATAACAACGAAATACCTCGACTTGCAGACCCGAATTCAATGGCTACGGTCCAACTACAACAGCACCGAGAAATTGATGAAACCTCGTAAAATAACAGCAAAGTCAGGATTGCCGGCAGCCATCGCGGCCATGGTTTTTGGTTTTGGCCTCTATCTCGGTGCCATGGCAGCCGCCACTCAATGATATTCGCGCAAGGGCGAGCGCCTACCAGTCTGTGGCTGGCGGCAGCCTACATGGTGGCGGCCTCGTTTCTGTTCGCCACCATGAATGCGTTGGCGAAGTATATTTTGATCACGCCAGGCGGTGCCGAGATTGGCGCTTTGCAAGTGACGTTTTGTAGGTATTTATCAGGCACGCTTTTTCTGCTGCCGGTACTTTATTGGGCGAGGGTTGTGCCTCGTACCCGTCATCCGGAGAAGTATGCATTGCGCGCCGGATTTGGCACTTCCTGCGTGGTATTAATGTTTTTGGCCTTCCAGATGATGCCGTTGGCTAACGCCACGGCAATTGGTTTTAGTGCGCCTATCTTTACGATGATACTGGCAATCCTTTTTTTGGGTGAGCGGGCCGGGTGGCTCAGATGGCTGGCGGCCTTCGTTGGTTTCACTGGGGTAGTCGTCATTGCTGGACCAGAAGGCGACATTTTCAATACAGGCTCGTTGATAGCCATAGCCTCAGCATTGTGTATGGGGGCGGAGGTGGCGGTGTTGAAATGGTTATCACGCTTAGGCGACCGGCCCTTGGTGATGTTGTTCATGGGAAATATCATGGGTGCTGTGCTAGTCAGTCCCTTGGCCTTGCCAGGCTGGGTCTGGCCCGAGGCATGGCAATGGCTCTGCCTGGCAGGTACTGGTCTGGTAGCCATTATGGGGCAGCGCCTCACTCTGGTTGCCATGTCGACCGCAGACGCAAATTTCGTCGCACCCTTGCTGTATGCGACAATGGTGTTTTCAGGTCTCTATGGCGTCCTGGTCTTCGGCGAGGTGCCGGGGTGGGGACTGTACATCGGCATGGCCTTGATTGTGGTTAGCGGCGTCATGCTGGCGCGATCGCGTTAAGTCTTGATTGTCAGCATCCAATTATCAGTGCATGCGCAGAGCGCCGTCCACACGAATAGTTTCCCCATTCAGCATCGGGTTGGTGATAATTGTTTCGACCATGCGGGCGTATTCTGAAGGTTCGCCGAACCTTTTTGGAAACGGAACGGCGTCTGTCATTTCTTTGACGTATTTCGGCCGCAGGCTCTCAGCCATGGGAGTGAGAAAGATGCCTGGTGCGATAGCCATGACCCGTATGGCGTGGCGAGAAAGCTCCCTAGCCATAGGCAGACACATGGCCGCGACGGCTGCCTTTACTGCATTGTAGGTTGTGGCCCCGGGCGGGCCGTCGTATCCAGCGATGGAGGCGGTGTTGATCATCACGCCCCGTTCCCCGGTCTCGGAATCTGGCTCGCATTCCGCCATTTCCGCTGCAGCCAGACGGCAGATGTTGTAGGTTCCAACCAGATGCACATCGACGATGCGGGTGTGATGGGCCAAGGGTGCTGGCCCGTCCTTGCCCAACATTAGGCGGCTTTCTGCGATCCCGGCGCAACAGACGGAGATTTGCGCTGGGCCGTGAGCCTCGCGAGCGGCCTTGACCGCCGCTTCACCCTGTTCTCCTGAGGATACATCACATTCCACAGCGATGCCGCCAATTTCCGAAGCGACCGTGCGGGCCAGATCTATATTAACGTCCAGAATGGCTACCTTCGCGCCGATTCCAGCTAAATGCCGTGCGGTAGCTGCCCCGAGACCAGAACTTCCACCTGTAATGATCGCCGATAAGCCACTAATCCGCATCCTACTTACTTGCTCCGATGAAGCCGTGTGCCTCAATTTCTACCGCTAGACCAGGTCGCGCCAGGGCCGCGACTTCGACCAGCGTGGAACAGGGAAAATCGCCGGTGAAAAATTCCCGCCGAGCTTTCCACACTTCTTCGCGGCGGCTGATGTCTGTGACAAATATTGTGACCTTGATGATGTCATCCATGACGGCGCCGGCTTCCTCCACCAGATTCTTGATCTTGATGAAAGTCAGGCGGGCCTGCTCGTATACATCATCGCCACCGGCAATTTCATCGTTTTCATAACCAGACACCATGCCGGCGATCTGGAAGAAGTCTCCGTGAACTTTGCAGTTTGACCAGGTTTCCAGCAAGGGCTCGGGGACCTGGTTGGACGTGACCCGGCGCATCATTACAAGACGGCCTTGGCCAGCACCTGCAACTCCTGGGAGCTACTGACGCGGGCTAACAAGGAATGAACCTTGTTTTCCTTGGCTGCCGTTTTCCAATCTTGTAGGCGTTCTGTAATTTTGCCGGCCGGGCCGGTCAAGGCTACCTGGTCGATCAATTCATCCGGCACTGATGCTAAGGCCTCTGCTCGCCGGCCGGCCAGGAAATGGTCCTGAATCTCTACTGCCGCGCCCTCGTGACCGAGACGCTTGGCATAGTCGTTGTAGAAATTCTTATCGCGTGCGCCCATTCCGCCTATGTACAGTGCCAGGTTTTCCCGAGCTGGCTGACGGGCGGCGGCTTCATCATCCATTAGGTTGATGGCGCAGAACGGTGTGATGGTAAAATTATCCAAGTTCTTGCCGCCACCGGCCTTTTCAAATCCATCATTCAGGGCATCCTCGAACACATCAAACCGATTGGGGTTCATAAAGACGGGTATCATGCCATCCGCGACTTCTGCACTGACCCGTACTCCGGCGGGTGCGATGGTGCCGGTGACAATCTTTAGGGGCGATATACTGTGCAGAATGCCTTTCAGTGGCTTGCCCAAGTTGGTTGTGCCTTCGCCTGTGCGGGGGATTTGATAATGGTGGCCATCGTGGATCAGCGGTCCATCACGCGCCTCTATCTTACGGATGATATCTATATATTCCCGTGTCCGCGTTAGTGGACGGCCATAGGGCTCGCCATGCCAACCTTCGATAACTTGCGGGCCGGAAGGTCCTATACCCAATATAAACCGATCACCGGATAGCTGCTGCAGCGTCATGGCAGTCATGGCCGCCATTGCGGGGGTGCGGGCAGACATTTGGATAATGCCGGTGCCGACTTTTATTTTAGTGGTTTGCGCTAGCACCCAAGAGGCGGAGGAAATTGCGTCCGATCCCCAGGCTTCCGACGTCCAGACCGAGTCAAAGCCTAGATCCTCCGCCTCCCGGATTAGATCCATGTCGATTTCAATACCGGCACCAGTACCAGTGCCCATGACTAGACCCAATTTCATAACGTTTCCTCCAATCTAGAAATATGATTTACGCTAATTTACCGTCACTCGGTTGCCGCGCCTAGGGGCAATCGCCTAAATTGCCAGACGATTTGTTGATCCTGAGGTTTCCTGCATGAAATTCGGTTTGATGATCATGGCACGAGGCCCCGGCGGCACGGGAGCTGGCCTTGGTGCTATGGCCCGAGCGGCGGAGGCAGGTGGCTTGAACTTTCTGGCCTTCAACGACCATGTTGTCGTGCCCCGGTCCATATCTTCAAAATATCCATACAGTAATAATGGCGAATGGTCGGGCGCGGCGACCGGTGACTGCTTGGAAATGGCAACTGTGGCGTCCTTTCTTGCTGCTACCACGGATAATATCGGTCTTTTGACTTCCGTCATGGTTGTTCCGCACCGTCCCGTCGTGCTGGCGGCCAAAATGCTTGCGACGGTGGATGTACTTTCCGGGGGTCGGTTGACCATCGGCGTCGGTGCCGGCTGGATGCGGGAGGAGTTCGAAAGTCTCGGTCTACCTCCTTTCCAGGAACGCGGCATTGTGACGGACGAATATATTCAGGGGTTCAAAGTACTGTGGACAGAGGGAAATCCTTCTTTATTTGGGAGGTATGTGCGGTTCGATGGCCTGGTCTTTGAGCCTAAGCCGGTGCAAAAACCGCATCCGCCAATCTGGGTCGGTGGTGAAAGTGCCCCTGCAATCAGACGCGCCGCTCAATTGGGCGATGGCTGGTTTCCCTCCAATCATAATCCCACCAATTTATTGGATACTCCAAGCCGGTATGCGCATGGTGCGGCGCTACTGGATGAGGCCGCGAATAAAGCGGGGAGGGATCCTGCGGAAATTCATCGAGCCTATCTTGCCTTTCGGCCTGTCAACGGGAAGGTGAGACAAGGCGCGCACAGACATTCATTGACCGGATCTCCGGAAGCCATTTGTGATGACATTGGCCAATTTGCTGAACTCGGTATAGAAACCATGGTCTTTTTCGTTTCAGGGACGGAACTGAACGAAATCCTGGATGGGATTTCCTGGCTGACCGGTGACGTCCTGCCGCAAACCTAGTCAAAGGATTTTTCATGCCAGACAAGAAGTACTCCATCGCCGTCATTGGCGGCACGGGCGCCCTGGGATTTGGTTTAGCACTTCGCTGGGCCAAGTCCGGCCACGAAATCGTTATCGGCAGCCGTGCCCAGGAAAGTGCAGATAAAGGCGCCCAGCGCCTGGCTGCACTTGCGCCGGAGGCTACCGTTAGCGGCCTGGTGAACGATGCGGCAGCGGAGGCAGCGGAGATAGTGGTTCTGACCGTGCCGTTCGCTAATCAGGCGCCGATGTTGGAGGCCATTAAGGCAGGCTGTCAGGGCAAGATCATGGTCGATGTGACTGTGCCCCTGATGCCGCCAAAAGTCCGTACGGTGCATCTGCCTGAACATGGCTCTGCTGGAAAAGGCGCACAAATATTCCTGGGCGATGGCGTGCGGGTGGTTTCGGCATTTCAGAACGTTGCCGCAGACCATTTGACTGAATTGGATCACGATATCGATTGCGACATTCTGGTATGTGGCAACGACGCCGATGCCCGCGAATGCGTTGTCGGATTAGCTGAGGATGCTTCCATGCGGGCCTGGCATGGTGGTCGGATTGAAAATGCGGTCGTGGCTGAGGCGCTGACCTCTACCCTGATATACATGAATAATCGTTACAAGATTCCTGGCGCCGGCATACGTATCACCGGGACACCTGGTTCGGCAAAAAGCGCGGATCAATAGCCCCGATGAGGACGTCCCGGATGGAGATAGTGGCACTGCCCGGCATGCCTATGGTCAAACCTGGGGATGATTTGGCGGTGCTGATCGCTGATGGTGTAGCCCGGGCCGGAGAGAAATTGCGGGACGGAGATGTCTTGGTTTTGGCGCAAAAGATAGTCTCCAAGGCAAACAATCGCATCGTTGATTTGCGGGATGTTGTGCCCTCTGTTGAGGCAAGGGCCTTGGCGGAGGAGGTCGGTAAGGACCCGCGGCAGGTTCAACTGGTGTTGGATGAATCCACAGAAGTGGTCGGCAAGGTCCCTGGTGTTTTGATCGTGGCCCACCGTATTGGCATCGTCATGGCGAATGCCGGGATTGATGCCTCGAATGTGGAACAATCAGGCGGATCTGAAAATGTGTTGCTGCTGCCGGAGGATCCGGACGATGAGTGTGTTAAGCTTCGGCAAACGCTTTTAGAGCGTCTAGGCGTTTCCGTTCCCATAATTATAAATGATTCCGTGGGCAGGGCTTGGCGGCAAGGGACCATGGGCTTAGCCATCGGCTCGGCCGGGTTGCCGGCACTTTGGGATTTGCGAGGGGAACCGGATCTTTTTGGCCGTGAGTTGCTGGTCAGTGAAGTGGGTTTGGCTGACGAATTGTCATCGGCTGCTTCGATCCTGCAGGGGCAGGGGAACCAGGGTCAACCAGTGGTCTTGATACGCGGCGTCGATTTTCCCGACTCGGAACTGGGCGCGAATTCGCTGCCCCGGCCGCGCGAGCAGGACATGTTCCGTTGATGGATCGGGGCCCTGTCATCGCACTTTCAGGAGGTGTCGGCGGGGCCAAGCTGGCGTTAGGACTTTCGCATTTGGAACTTGGCGATGATTTGCTGGTTGTTGCCAATGTGGGGGATGATTTTGAACACCTTGGCCTGAGTATCAGTCCTGATCTGGACACCGTGACTTACACGCTTTCGGGCCTTAACGATCAGGAAAAGGGCTGGGGCCGCGCCGACGAAGGATGGCGCTTTATGGATTCTCTGGGGCGCTTTGGCGGTGAGGATTGGTTTAATCTCGGCGACCGGGATCTGGCGCTACATATTCTGCGAACTCAAGCGTTGCAGTCCGGCGACAGCCTTTCAGATTTTACCCACCGAATTACGAATCAGTTGGGTATCACGACCCGCGTTGTGCCTATGTCCGATGATACAGTACGAACGATCGTACATACCGAGCAAGGTGATCTGGCTTTCCAGAACTATTTCGTGCGAGACAAGTGTGAACCGGCGGTGGAGGGTTTTGAATTTCTGGGCCTTGAGACAGCTCGGCCGCAAACGGATTTTATGGAAGGCTTGACCAATTCGGCTTTACAGGCCGTGATTATTACGCCTTCCAACCCTTTTGTCAGCATAGATCCCATCTTGAAGCTGTCCGGTGTTTCTGAGGCCTTGCGCGCGGCCACTGCGCCGGTGATTGCCGTCTCGCCGATTGTCGCGGGCATGGCCATCAAGGGACCGGCGGCTAAAATGATGGCTGAACTGGGTATGCCAAATACGGCGCTGGCCGTCGCGGAACACTACGGTGATCTATTGGACGGCTTCGTTTTGGACAAAAAAGATCGAATCCAGAAAGATGCCGTCAGGGATTTGGGAATACAGCCCTTTGTAACCAAGACAGTGATGCAAAGTCTGGATGACCGCATTGATCTGGCTCGCGAAGTCATGTCGTTTGCAAGGGTGTTGTGTGGCTGATGTGGGCAGTGGTGCCAATTAAGGGTTTTGAAGCGCCAAAACAACGTCTAGCAGAAGCGTTGTCGGCGCACGAGCGGGGCAGTTTGGCCGAGCACATGTTGCGCGATGTCCTGGCGGCTCTGGACGACCTGGAAGGTATATTAGTGATCAGTCGTGATGAGGCCACCTTGAATGCCGCACGCTGGTCAGGCGCCCGGGTCATGCTAGAAAAAGGTAATGGCGGATACAGTGCCGCGGTTCGCCAGGCCGGTGAGATGCTAGCATCCGAAGGAGTGACTGCCATGATGCATGTGCCGGGTGATGTGCCTCTCATCAGCCGTGACGAGGTTAAACGGATAGCAGCGTTGCCGGAGAATGTTCCTGGAGCTTGTGTTGTACCTTCCCACAATTTTAACGGTACGAATTGCTTGGCGCTATGGCCGCCTGATTTGATAGAGCCAGCATTTGGGCCCGATAGTTTCCACCGCCATTGCCAAATTCTGGAGGATCTGGGGGTGAAACCCGTGGTGTTGGAGTTAGATGGATTCGCCTTGGATATTGACACGCCCGACGATCTGCGGCTGTTTTGTATGGGGCAAAAAAACTGCGGCAGTTTACAGTACCTTCAAGCTTCGGGGATATCAGCCCGAATTCTGAGTGACTAAGGGGTTTTTGAATAGATGACATCCATTGCGGACAT
>CAXGCE010000026.1:0-10920 GCA_964007795.1 uncultured Alphaproteobacteria bacterium
TTAAAGAAAATTTGTTCGAACGGGCGGGCACATTATCGGGAGGACAACAACAACGTACGGCTGTCGCCCGGGCCATGTTTCAGGGCGGCGAAGCAGTCCTTGGAGACGAACCGGTCTCAGCTACGGATAGCCATCAATCTCGGACCATTTTAACCGCTTTGTCTGAATCTTTTGAAACAGTGGTCTTGGCAATGCATGACGTTGAACTTGCATTGGAGTTTTCCACACGCATTATTGGCATCAAGGACGGCCATATCGCCCTGGATACATCGGCTAAAGACTTGAAACGATCGGCTCTTGACTTTCTCTATCGAGATTAGGCATGGCCGTTTATTCGAACCAGTCTAGCTCCTCTACCCCACGGTATTCAGCCGCTGTAAAAACCAGTCTAGGTTTCGTTGCCGTCGCGGCGACTTGCGCCATATTTGCGGACATTTCCATTGTCACATTTGACCCTTGGTCAGAAATGGGACGCATGGCCTGGGGGTTTGTGACTCCTGATTTCCTAGCTGTCACAGGAATTGGGATGGTAATTGTTCAAACCATTGCTTTTGCATTATGTGGTGTAGCTTTAGGAGCCGTTGGCGGCTTTCTGCTGTCGCAAATATTTCACCTTTCGCCCGTACGATGGGCCTGTGCTGCGGCCCGTGCAATACACGAGTTGTTCTGGGCCCTTATCTTTTTACAGATGTTAGGCCTTACACCGCTAACGGGTGTTTTAGCGATCGCCATCCCCTATGCAGGTATCTGCGCCAAAGTTTATGCAGAAACTCTGGAAGAGGCAAAGTTACCGGCAATCGAGACCTTGCCTGCAGGGTCGGGGATAATTTCAGCATTTTTCTTTGCCCGCTTGCCGGATGTATGGGTGCACATCAAGAACTACACCTCCTATCGCTTTGAATGCGGTTTGCGGTCTAGTGCCGTATTAGGCTTCATTGGTCTGCCTACATTAGGGTTTAATTTGGAAACCGCCTTTGGTGAAGGCAACTACTCCGAAGCGGCCGCTTTGCTGATACTCTTCTATATCCTGATCGCCACACTACGCTTCTGGGTGCGCCCCAAATTAGTGGGCATTTACATCCTAGCAGCTCCTTTTCTGTTGGGTGGCGGCGGAACAATCCAAATGACCAACATTGTCCGCTTTCTGACGGTAGACATAGTTCCTGCTCCACTACGAGGTGGCGGATCATTCGATGGCGGGACATGGACAAATTTCGTTGACTGGAGTAGCACACTATTACTGGATCAAGCCTTACCAGGCATGGTTGCAACGCTGTTACTAACTCAAATTGCGCTTGTAGCGACAGGATTCCTGGCACTCGCACTGTTTCCCGTGATCTCTGAGAAATTCTTTGGTCCTAGAATTCGCTCGGTGGGGCACGTCTTTTTGGTAGTACTCCGATCAACGCCTGAATTCATTCTCGCCTATATATTTTTACAGCTTTGGGGCCCATCCATGCTGCCTGCCATAGTAGCTCTGACGCTGCACAACGGTGCAATTATTGGGCATCTAGTTGGCCGCTTCAGTAATGAGGTTCAATTGCGCCCAGACTGTCCCCGGGGTCTTAATCTCTATTGCTTCGAGATTACACCACGAATTTACGGCCAATTTTTGGCTTTTCTATTCTATCGCTGGGAAGTGATCATGCGCGAGACCGCAATTCTAGGAATTTTAGGAATTGCCACGTTAGGATTCTTCATCGATAGCGCGCTGGCTGATATTCGCTTAGACCGTGCCGTATTTCTTATCGCCATTATGGTGATTTTTAATGTAGGGGTAGACAGCCTATCGCGGCTTATACGCACCCGGCTACGCCTCAGCACCCAAGGTGTTCAGACTTAGCAGTCTCCAAAAAGTAGACACCATGATATCCAATCAAAACGCTATTGTAAAAGACCTAGTGCTGGTTGGCGGTGGTCATAGTCATGCAATCGTCCTGAAAAAATTTGCTATGAAACCGCTTCCTGGTGTCCGTCTTACGGTCATTTCGCGGGATGTACATACGCCATATTCTGGCATGCTACCGGGTTATCTGGCCGGTCATTACGACTTTGACGAGGTCCATATCGACCTGCGGCCATTATGCCAGTCCGCCGGAGCCCGTCTGTATCACGACGAGGCGGTGCGCATAGATCACCCGACAAACCAGGTCGTTTGTAAGAGGCGTCCTTCCGTGCCCTATGATGTATTGTCGATTAACATTGGCTCCACCCCAAGCTTTAATGGAATTCCAAAGGCTGAAGAATTCACTACCCCTGTGAAGCCGATCAGCAATTTCATCGACCGGTGGCAAATCGTGCTGAAGCGGACAATGGAAAAACCTGGGGCCCATCGAATTGGTGTTGTCGGAGCAGGCGCTGGCGGTATTGAGTTGCTCCTCGCTGCGCAATACCGCCTGGGCGAATTATTGGCAGATCGGGACCAAAGTTCGGATGGTATAGAATTTCACCTTATCTTCAAATCGGAGACGATATTACCTGAATTCAAAAGAACTGTACGCAGGCGCTTCGAGCACCATCTGAAGGCTCGCGGCGTCCAAATACACACCGGCGCACTGGCCACGGAGATCGCATCGGACGGTGTGATTGTGGCGGGTGGCAAGAAGATTGAGTTGGACGAGATCTTTTGGGTGACAGAAGCCGGCGCGCCGCGATGGCTACGGGACTCAGGATTGGATTTGGATGAAGCCGGATTTATCCGGGTTCGCGATACATTGCAAACCACGACCCATGACAATATTTTTGCCGCCGGTGATATTGCCGCCATGGTCAATCATCCGCGACCAAAAGCTGGCGTTTTTGCCGTCCGTCAAGGTTCACCTTTGAACGACAACCTACGTTTGATCCTGACCAGCAATTCAGCAAAATCGTTTTCGCCACAAAAGGCTTTTTTGAGCCTGATCAGTACAGGTGATAAGAACGCCGTTGCGTCAAAATGGGGCTGGACGTTAGAAGGCCCATTCGTATGGCACTGGAAAAACTGGATAGACCGACGGTTCATGCGGAAATTTTCAGAACTGCCGGAAATGGTGGCGGAAAAAAGCAAAGCGTTAGATCCCGGTTTGGCTGATCAGACCACCTTAAATGATATTTCGGCCATCGCCATGCGCTGCGGTGGCTGTGGCGCCAAAGTGGGTGCCGATGTCTTGAGCCGCGCTCTATCCGAGTTAGAACCTGCAGAAAACGAAGATATTTTGGTTGGTCTGCATGCCCCTGATGATGCGGCGGTAGTACAAATTCCCGATGGCAAGGTGATGGTACACACCGTTGATTATTTCCGTGCCTTCATCGACGATGCCTATGTCTTTGGTCAGGTCTCAGCCAACCATGCCCTGAGTGATATCTTTGCCATGGGGGCGAAGGCGCAGTCGGCCCTCGCCATCGCCACGGTGCCTTATGGCCTGGAATCCAAGGTTGAAACTTCAATCCGAGAGATGATGATGGGCGCCACTGAGGCACTGAATGAAGCGGGCGCCACTCTGGTTGGCGGTCACACCAGTGAAGGACCAGAACTGGCTCTCGGATTTTCCGTCAATGGTCTAGCTGACCGACAGAACATCCTCCGCAAGGGCGGCATGGTGCCAGGCGATGTGCTGATCCTAACGAAACCACTCGGCACTGGCACATTGTTCGCTGCTGATATGCAGAGTAAGGCTAAGGGACGTTGGATTGAGAACGCGTTGAAATCCATGATGCTATCCAACCGAAAGGCTGCAGAATGTCTTTTCAGTCATGGCGCCAGCGCTTGCACCGATGTTACCGGGTTCGGATTATTGGGTCATACAGTGGAAATGACCAAGGCATCAAGCGTCGACGTCGAAATTGATATGGCCGCTCTACCCATCATGGACGGCGCCCTGGACACGATACGCCTAGGCATTCTCAGCTCATTGCAGCCCGCTAATGTCCGCTTGCGCCGTGCAATTCGCAATTTAGATGCGGTACGGGAACACGAACGGTATCCGCTGATGTTCGATCCCCAAACATCCGGTGGCCTCCTTGCCAGCATGCAACCGGAACGGGCGGAAGCTTGCCTGCAGGCATTATATGAAATGGGTTACGAACACGCTGCATTCGTCGGCAGGGTCAGCGCAGAAACCGACCACTTAGAACCAATTACCTTGGTTGCGTGACACTGTTAACGATACATTCTAACGCCGCCTGTTCCCGAACCGGCGAAAATAGCGTTGCCAGCCTCCGCCCTTGACTTGCTAATGTATTCAGGAACGCTGGCTCCGTTTCTGCCTGGTGCAACAATTTTGCCAGCGCGCCGGTGTCACCTACGGCGTAGTAGCCAGGGTAGTCCCGGCCCAGCAACCCTATATTACCAGCTATATCGCTAGCAATAATAGGCACACCAGCGACAAGAGCCTCCGACACGACGTTAGCGCCGCCCTCTTGGACGGAGCTAATCACCATGGCATGGGTTTTGGCGAATTCGCGACGCACCCGCCAACCTGGCACCTCCCCCCGCCAATAATACCTAAAGTTTTGAGCCATCTCTTTGGCAGCGCGGTTGGCAAATTTAGCAGTTGTGGCCTTGCCAAGATGTATGACCCGCAAACTTGAGTTATTGGGCATTTGTCGAGCTGCCAAGGCAGCGCGAAATGGGTCTTTCTCGTCTCGCAGATGACCAATTACACAGATGTCAAAATGCCGTTTTGAAGGAATTCGCGTCGCTGAAAGGGGTGTTGCAGATTGTCGAACCACATTAAGCCTACCCGATAGCGCTGGTGGCAATGCCTCGCCAACCAGGTCATGCAAACATATTAAGGCATCCGCTGCCTTCATCGTGTTCAGGGTTATTTGCCGGTCAGATTTCAGGAACGTATTTACGTCGGTCCCGCCTAAACCTACCACCAATGGCCCCTCTGGCGCTTGACACCGATAACGTTGCACGGCCTTGGCGCTGTGCCAGGCATGCAGGGCAATCAAAAGATCGACAGCTCTACCATCATAATCATTGGTAACATGGACCTGGTGACCTACCCGACGCAAAAGTCGCGCCCAGCGCATGGCAGTGGTCCGGTTGCCATTCTTCAATTGTTTGCCGGCCGGAGTGATTAGGCTAATCTTCACGCATAAACTCCAATCCAGAGCCCCTTCATGACCCAGCCTGTAAGTACCACACATTTGATCGCCAGCATGCAAGATGCCCGCAACCGGACTCTAGAATTAGTCTGTGACCTTGACGATCAGCAGCTAATGGGCCCCAAACTGCGAACAGTTAATCCTTTAAAATGGGAAATCGCCCATGCCGCTTACTTCTATGAGTATTTCATCCTGCGTAAGCTATACGGCTATGACAGTGTCATCGGGGACAAAGCTGATGAGCTGTACGATTCCATCAAAATCAATCATGACGTCAGATGGGACCTGCCGCTGCCGGATCGGAAAGATACACTAACTTACATGCAAGCGGTTTTTGACCGTTTGGCCGAACGTTTGGACCGTGCGCAAAACGGTGGCATGGCGTCCGCACAGGATAGCTTCATCTATCAATTTGGTATCTTTCACGAGGATATGCATACCGAGGCTTTCCTCTGGGCCCGCCAGACCTTGGCATACCCGACCCCAAATCTTGCCATAGCGGCGGACGTCTCGGCCGAGAGGGTGGCGGGCAGCCTTCCGGGCTGGGTGGCGGTACCAGGGGGCCGGTACTTATTAGGGGCGCACCGGTCGGCACCGTTTCTGTTTGATAACGAAAAATGGGCACATGAAGTTGTGATCCCGCCATTTGAAATTGCCAAGGCAGCCGTCACAAATAGAGAATTTCAGAATTTCGTGGATTCGGGCGGCTACGAGAATGCAACTCACTGGGATTTGGAGGGCTGGGCCTGGTGTCAAGAGACAGGTTCTACGCACCCAGTCTATTGGCAACCCCATGGTCCGGGTAATTGGCTGATTAGACGGTTCGACAAGTCCCTGCCGCTGCCATTGGACGAACCTATTATTCATGTCAACTGGCATGAGGCAAACGCCTATTGCCGTTGGGCCGGTCAACGCCTTCCGACAGAAGCTGAGTGGGAAGCCGCAGCCTTGGGCGAAGTGGGGCCCGACGGCAACCTTGCGCCAGTCAAGCGGCGATTTCCTTGGGGCAACACGCCACCTGACCCCTGCCAGGCCAACCTGGATGGTCGGGGCTTGGGTCCTGTTGATGTCGCAGCTCTTCCTGCCGGGGACAGCGCTTTTGGCTGCCGGCAGATGCTCGGCAATGTTTGGGAATGGACAGCGGATACATTTCAGGCTTACCCGGGTTTTTCAGCTGATGCTTACAAGGAATATTCGACAATGCTGTTCGGCTCCACCAAGGTATTGCGCGGTGGGGCTTGGACAACGCGTGGCCGCATGATGCATGGCACCTACCGCAATTTTTTCGAACCCCATCGTTCGGATGTATTTTGCGGATTTCGAACCTGTAAACTTGTAACGCCGCTTAATTGACTAATTTATCATGAATCATGAAGTGTCTAATACGGCCATATTCAAGGATATGGCCTTTGATTCCGGTGAAATGTTGTCAGAGGTTAGGCAAGGATTATTATCCAAGCCGAAGACCCTGCCGTGCAAATATTTTTACGATGAAAAAGGTTCGGACTTGTTCCAGCAGATTTGCGATTTGCCGGAATATTATCTGACGAGGACGGAAACAAGTTTGCTAACTTCGATTGCCAGCGAGATTGCTGAACTAATCGGACCCGGGTGCCAGATGATTGAATATGGAACCGGTTCATCCGAGAAAATGCGGATCGTGCTTTCAGCTTTGATTGAACCAGGGTCATTTACGGCCATCGATATATCGAAAGAACACCTGTTGACGGCGACAAAAGCCCTGTCGCGTGCTTTCCCTCACCTGAAAGTTCACGCAGTTACCGCGGATTTTGCGAAACCCTTTACAGTTCCTGCAATGACCGGCACTGGACTACGAGTGGGGTTTTTTCCTGGTTCTACGATTGGCAACTTTACACATGAAGAAGTTATCGAATTTTTGAAGGGTACGAGGAAAGTAGTAGGACCAATGGGTGTTATGCTGATTGGCGTTGATTTAAAAAAAGATGTGCGAATTCTTCGGGCTGCCTACAATGATTCTCAAGGTGTCACTGCGGCGTTTAATATGAATTTGCTAGCGCGATTAAACCGTGATCTCGGAACAACTTTCAATTTGACTCAATTTAGTCATGACGCCGTCTATGACGCCGAATTAGGTCGAGTTGAAATGCACCTAGTCAGTCATACGGAACAAACGGTAACCCTAGGACGCGACGTGATTTCTTTCAGGAAAGGTGAGACGATTCACACTGAAAATTCCTACAAATACGGCCAAAATCAGTTCAAAGCGCTCTCCGCCCGCGCAGGATACAAAACACTTATGGCTTGGACCGACCCTAACGCGTATTTCGGAATATTTTTTCTTCAGGCAGAAGCTTAAAGAGCGTGATTACTTTTAACTAGTACTAAAATTTGTGATCTGCTACGGGTCAAAAAAAATTGCTTCATCGTCTTCTAATTTGTGATCTACGTCAGATCTATCAGGCCATGTAGCCATAAACCTCAATATTATTCTCTGCCGGACCGGGGAAAATATCTCAACCAATTATAGCCATCAGTGATTTTGAGATGCGGCTGCAGCCAACGGCTGCACTCGCTGAAAGGGTTATATCGGGCGACCGGGTGTCATAGTGATTTGCGCCTCCATAATGCTGTTGAAATTAGCCTATTATGCAAAATCAGGAAAAACGGCATTAAGGAACTCCAAATGTTCTATACGCTTGCCAAGCTATTCTGGCTTCTTGCCAATCCGCTGAATATGGTATTGATCCTTTTGTGCTTAGAGGTCCTGTTGCTTTGGTCCCGCTGGCAGCGCTTGGGCCTTTGGTTAGTTAGCCTGGTTGCCGCTTCGCTTTTGGGGCTGGCGATCTTGCCCCTAGGCCAATGGTTCTTATCCCCATTAAATAACCAATTTGCTCCTTTCAAATCGAGCGGCGGTGATATCGACGGCATTATCCTGTTATCTGGAGGAGCGGTGGATTTGAAGACATCACGACTAATTGGCCATGCGGTACCTGGCAAGGCCTCGGACCGATTGGTGGAATTCATGAGCCTGGCCAAAGCCTATCCAAATGCGAAGTTGTTGATTTGTGGCGGCAACGTGGAGTCAGGAGCTGATGTTGGCGAAAAAAGGCAAACAGAAGCACTCTTGATCGCAAAATATCTTATTAACCGGGGTCTGTCAGCCACGCGCATACTGGTCGAGGATCGTTCACTGGATACATTTGAAAATGCTGTACTGGGGTATCAACTGGCTCAACCGCGCGCTGATCAACGTTGGCTACTAGTCACCTCCGCATGGCATATGCCCCGCGCCCTGGCTTCTTTCCAGGCCCAGGATTGGCCCGTAATCGCCGCCCCATCTGGGGTTGGTGGGAAAATGGAATTTCGATTGCGCCTCAACCTTAAAGCCGGCTTAAAATCACTCGACATCGCTATACATGAATATATAGGCCTGTTGGCCTACCGCCTTAACGGCCGTATCGCCACGATCTGGCCGGCATCGTAAAACATTGATCATGAAGTACAAAAGAATTGGCTGGGGACCCAGGATTCGAACCTGGACTTACGGAGTCAGAGTCCGCTGTCCTACCATTAGACGAGTCCCCAACAGTGTTTTGGGAACCTATGTAGCGTCCGCTTGGATGTCAACAGAGCCAGAAAAGTGAACCCGGCTATTGCCAGGAACCGCCCAAGAGGTCAAGTTATTATAAAATAAAATAACACCATTCGAGGTCGAAGCTATGGTGGCAAAAAAGGAAGAAACAAGGAGCCGGCAACAAAACGAAATAGCTGGCACCGACGGGCATACCTACGCCGCTATTGACCTGGGCACGAACAATTGTGGACTTCTGGTCGCGCGCCCAAATGCCAAGGGTTTTCGTGTAGTCGATGCCTTTTCCCGCATCGTGCGCCTGGGTGAAGGAGTGGAAAGTAACCAGCAGTTGTCACAACAGGCCATGGATCGGACAATTGAAGCCTTGAAGATCTGCGCGGAAAAAATGCGCCGTCGCAAGGTCACCCGCGCTCGTTGTGTGGCTACGGCAGCTTGCCGGCGAGCCAAGAACTGTAATGAATTTTTGAAGCGTGTGGACCGAGAAGCTGGCCTGTACTTGGAAACCATTACGGCAGAGGAAGAAGCTAGCTTAGCCGTTACCGCCTGCCAGCCCTTGCTGGAGGCCGAGGCCCGGTTCGCCCTGGTATTCGACATTGGCGGTGGCAGCACCGAATTGACCTGGGTCCGCCAGGGCCACGACACCGCACTCGAGCCTATCGCCCTGGCATCCCTGCCCCATGGCGTCGTCAATATCACGGAACGTCACGGCGGAGGCGATTTTGCACCAGACGAATACGAGACCCTGGTAGGCCGCGTATGTGATGACCTAAGCCTATTCGAGAACTCTCATAGCATTAACCGGAAAATTCGTGACCGCGGCGTGCAGATGATCGGCACATCGGGCACGGTTACAACCTTATCCGGCGTGCATCTAGGTTTGAAACGGTATGACAGGCAACGAGTTGACGGTCTATGGCTGTCCTTCGCCGATGCCCGTGAGGTCGCGAAACACCTGCGGGCCATGAACCTGGAAGAGCGAACGGCACACCCTTGCATCGGACGGGGCCGGGCGGACCTAGTGGTCGCAGGATGCGCCATTCTGGAGGCAATCCATCGCACCTGGCCCATGGAGCGGTTACGGGTTGCTGACCGGGGTGTCCGCGACGGCCTCTTGCTGTCGTTGATGCATTGGGACCGCTCCCGAGACCGTACCCACGCGCAGCCATGAAATCGCGGGATGGCGGTCGAGCCAGAAGAGGCGGCAAAACCCGCCCATCGGGGCGCAATCTTGCGGTGAGGGTACGTACCGCCCGGCGGCGTAAGAGCTCGTCCACACGATGGCTACAGAGGCAATTAAACGATCCTTATGTGGTAGCGGCAAAAAGGGATAGCTACCGCTCCCGTGCCGCCTATAAGCTGCTGCAGCTGGACGAAAAATTCGGCCTTTTTAAGAGGGGACAGACGGTGGTGGATTTGGGCGCAGCTCCCGGTGGTTGGACCCAGGTGTTGGCACAGATCCTAGGCCCCAGCGGCACAATCCTAGCCGTGGATGTGGCTGAGATCGAGCCCATCGGGGGTTGCAAAACTCTGATAGGCGATGTCATGGACCTAGAAACCGAAACTGCAATCCGTAAGGCTCTAAAGGGCCCAGTTGACTTTGTGGTTAGTGACATAGCACCCTCAGCCACGGGGCACCGGACCACCGATCATATCCGTATTATCGCCCTGGCCGAGGCAGCCTTGGAACTCGCCCGTGGCGTATTAGGCCACGGGGGCGGTTTTGTCGCCAAGGTTTGGCAGGGAGGAAGCGAACAAAACCTACTGGCGGATCTGAAACGGGACTTCGCCCAGGTCCGCCATGCCAAACCGCAGGCGTCCCGCGCGGGATCGGCGGAAATGTATGTGGTCGCCACGGGCTATCGAGGAAAATTTCAACAGCAAGACTCAGGGGAGGGATAGGCGCAGGCACAGATTTGGTCTATATGAAGGCACGAACCAAAAAAAGAAGCCGCACCATGAGTGAAGCGACATCCATCGAGGATTTCGAGCCCTATTTACAACCCGGAATTTGCATTGACAGCGACCATCCAGCAGTAGTTGAATTTTCCCACCGAGTGGCCGGCGATGACTGCACCGACTTGAAAAAGGCCGTGCAAATTTATTACGCTGTTCGGGACGAATTCCGCTACGACCCCTACGGCGTCGAAATGACCGAACTCGGCATGAAGGGCTCTACTGTGCTGGAACGAGGCAACGGTTTTTGCATCACGAAAGGTACTCTGATGGCTGCAGCTTGCCGGGTCATCGGTATTCCG
>CAXGCE010000027.1:0-10641 GCA_964007795.1 uncultured Alphaproteobacteria bacterium
TGGTGATGCAGAACAAAACTATCCGCGCTCGGAAGGCACCGGGAACAACCCAAATCCGACCAGCGAGCGGGAGACTATTTTCGGGCCAGGGGGCTTGAATATTTTCGGCAGCGGGAAGTCCGATCGTGCAGACAGCACTGGCGGCAGTGGGATCGGTATCAACAGTTTTCTCTGGCGTGCCTCGTTGGATACCCTATCATTCATGCCGTTGAATTCGGCTGATCCGTTTGGCGGCGTGATCATAACTGATTGGTACAGTACAAGTGATAATCCTGATGAACGATTCAAGTTGACAATCTACATCCTTGACCGACGCTTGCGAGCGGACGGAATCAAGGTAGCCGTTTATAAGCAGACCAGGGACCAGTCCCAGCGCTGGTTGAGTGCGGATGTCGCCGGGGATACGGCCGTGCAACTGGAAAATGCCATTCTCATCCGAGCTCGGCAATTGCGGCTTGATACGCTCGAGCAATAAAAAAATACATTGTCATGGGTCGGTATTTTTTGCCAAAAGTCAAACGGATTGGTAGTTGACATTGGGTTTGGTTTGGTCCGCCGGCCGGAGAAAGGTGAGTTCATGGCGCGTTATAATGCCAAGATAACCGAAGCAAAATGGCAGGCCGCCTGGGCCGAGGCCGGCACGTTTGAGTCTAAGGAAGATCCGACAAGGCAGAAATATTACGTGCTAGAGATGTTTCCCTATCCTTCCGGCCGAATTCATATGGGCCACGTGCGCAATTACACCATGGGTGACGTGGTGGCCCGATACAAGCGGGCCAAGGGCTTCAATGTGCTCCACCCCATGGGCTGGGATGCATTCGGATTGCCAGCAGAAAATGCAGCCTTAGAAAAACAGATCCATCCTGCAAAATGGACCTACGAAAATATCGACCATATGCGGACGCAATTGCGCTCTATGGGTTTGTCTTTGGACTGGAGCCGCGAATTCGCCACCTGCGACGTAGAATATTATAGTCAGCAGCAAAAATTGTTTCTCGATCTATTAAAGCATAATTTGGCCTACCGGCGTGAATCCTGGGTCAACTGGGATCCCGTGGAGCATACCGTTTTGGCCAACGAACAGGTGATTGACGGTTGCGGCTGGCGGTCCGGTGCACCGGTTGAGCGACGTCAGCTGTCTCAGTGGTTTTTCCGAATTACCGCGTTTCAGGATGAATTATTGACCGCTTTGAGCAGTCTGGAGCGGTGGCCGGAGAAGGTCCGGCTAATGCAAGCTAATTGGATAAACCGGTCCGAGGGCGCGAGGCTGCGGTTCGCCGTCAAGGGGCAGAAATGCGAGGTCGAGGTCTTTACTACTCGGCCCGATACGATATTCGGCGCCTCCTTCCTGGCCTTGTCGCCGGATCATCCGTTGACCACGCAACTGGCTGCGGAACAGTCAGAGATTGCGGAATTTGTTGCGGAATGCCGGCGTTTAGGCACTTCCGAGGAAGTAATTGAAAAAGCAGAGAAATCGGGTATAGATACGGGTTTGCGTGCGGCCCATCCGTTTTTATCTGATGTTGAATTACCCATTTACGTAGCTAATTTCGTGCTGATCGAATATGGCACCGGCGCCATTTTTGGCTGTCCCGCTCATGACCAGCGTGACTTGGATTTCGCCCGCAAATATGACCTTGTCGTACTGCCTGTAGTGATACCTAACAACGTTGATCCATTGCAATTTTCCGTGGAAACAGAGGCCTATGTTGGCCCAGGCATACTCGCGAACTCGCACTTCCTTGACGGCATGGAAATCGAAGCGGCCAAGTCCGAAATCTCCGGTCGGGCCGAGGCGGGCGGCTTTGGAACAAGAGAGATTATGTACCGGCTTCGAGATTGGGGTGTCTCTCGGCAAAGGTATTGGGGCTGCCCCATACCCGTGGTTCATTGCGACGATTGCGGCGTGGTGCCGGTTGCTGAATCCGACCTGCCCATTATATTGCCGGATGACGTTACTTTCGACCGGGCCGGCAATCCCTTGGACCGGCATGAAACCTGGGGAAAGGTGGATTGTCCCGCATGCGGCAAGGCCGGGCGCCGAGAAACAGACACATTCGATACTTTTGTTGATTCGGCTTGGTATTTCGCCCGTTTTTGTAGCCCCAAGGCTAAACAACCCCTGGACCGCAGCGCCGTCGACTACTGGATGCCCGTTGATCAATATATTGGTGGCGTAGAGCATGCGATTTTGCATTTGCTATACGCGCGGTTTTTTACACGGGCCATTGAAACTTGCGGTCACCTAGATGTCAGCGAGCCATTTTCGGGGCTCTTTACCCAAGGTATGGTGTGTCACGAGACCTACTGTGACGACAGCGGCACCTGGCTGGAGCCAACAGAGGTGGGCCCAAACAATAACGGTAAAATCATACGCCAAGACACGGGCGCAGCGGTGACTGTCGGTCGGTCGGAAAAGATGTCCAAGTCCCGAAAGAATGTGATCGATCCCGAAGATATAATTAAGCGTTATGGCGCAGATACGGCCCGCTGGTTCATGCTGTCCGACAGCCCGCCGGAACGGGACCTGGAATGGACTGATAGCGGAATTGAGGGCGCATGGCGGTTTACAGGCAGAATTTGGCGGATCATAACGGAATCAGCTCCCTTTCTGCCCGCCCCAGACAGTCCTATACCAGCGGAGTTCGGCGCAGATGCCCTTGCCTTGAGACGCTTGACCCATCAGGCCATCGGCGCTGCAACAGATGGTATAGAACGTTTTCAATTCAACGTTGCCGTCGCCAGATTGTATGAACTAGCCAACGCCCTAGGGTCGTACAAAGTCAAAATCGGGGGCGAGACCGCCGGCGCCCGCTGGACCCAGCGGGAAGCGATCGAAACCCTGGTGATTATGATAAGTCCTATGATGCCCCACTTGGCTGAGGAGGCCTGGCAAACCCTGGGCAGGGAAGGCCTGGTGGCTGATGCTCCCTGGCCAGAGGCCAATTCCGCACTTTTGGTAGAGGACACTGTTACCATTGCCGTGCAGTTAAACGGCAAGATGCGCGCCACGATGGAGATTGCCCGGGATCAGCCGGAAGAGGAAATTCGCACCGCGGTCCTGGCCCTAGACAAAATTGAGCAAGCAGTGACCGGTAAGGACGTTCGCCGAATCATTGTCGTACCCAATCGCATCGTCAATGTTGTCGTTTGACGGTCGTTCCGAATATATCGCCGGGCAGGTCCTGGCGTGTTTTTGTTGCCTAATTCTTTTGGGAAACTGTGGTTTCCAGCCCTTACACGGCAAACGATCCCAAATTAATGCCGTTGAGGCTATCAATGGTATTTCCTATGTGGCCGTGGCGGCCATACCGGACCGGGCCGGCCAGATAGTCCGGAACAAGTTACTGGATCTTTTACAACTTAAGAGTGTAGCAGACCGACCCGTCTTCAAGCTTTCGGTGTCCCTAAAGGAGAGCCGCGAAGGGATGGCGTTTCAGCAGGATGACAGCGCTACCCGCTTCAATCTTCGTCTCACGGCCCAGTTTAAATTGACGGATATACGCACAGGCCAATCGCTTCTTGTAGGTAATGCACGGGCAATCTCCGCTTACAACGTCGTCCGGTCCGACTACGCTAATTTGATCAACCGGCGCGATGCTCTGCGGCGCGCAGCGGAAAGTATTGCAGAAAATATTCGGGACCGAATCGCCGTTTATTTTTCCCGATCTAATAGTTGATAAGTGATACTCCGTGGTCAAACTGAAAAATAGCGCCATAGAAGGTTTTGTCGATCAGCCCAACGCAGAAATCGTGGCGGTCCTGCTGTATGGTGAGGACAATGGGTTGGTACGAGAACGGTCCATGCGGCTTGCTAACGGTGTGGTGGATGACCCCACCGATCCATTCCGGGTGGCGGAAATATCCGTTGCTCAGCTAAAGGATGAACCGTCCCGGCTGTTCGACGAGATGGCGGCTATGTGCCTGACAGGCGGCCGCCGGCTAGTTCGCCTGGACCAGGCAGGAAATGGCCAGACTCGGGCCATTCAATCCGTTCTTGACGATCTTTCAATCACATCACAGGATAGTTTTCTGTTAGTTGAGGCGGCTGCACTGGGGCCTCGCGATAGCTTGCGAAAACTATTCGAAAACCACGAACGTGGCGCGGCCCTACCCTGCTATCTGGACGATGGCCGCTCCTTAGAAAATGTTATCCAAAAGACGCTGGCCCAGCATGACTTGGATATCGACCCTTCGGCGTTGGCATATTTGTGTGAAAATTTAGGGTCGGACCGTCAGGTGACCCGCTCAGAACTGGAAAAATTAGCGCTTTTTAAGGGAAATATTGGCGGGGCAGTGACCTTGGAAGATGCCGAGGCTAATATTGGCGATGGCGCCCCCTTGGCTCGGGACGAAGTGGCCTTGGCCACAGCGAGCGGCGATCAGACGAAGCTCGATCGCGCCCTTGTTAGATGCCGGATCGCCGGCGAGCAACCCATGACCATTCTGCGGTCTGTCATACATCATTTTCAAAGGCTACACCTGCTAACCCTGAAAGCGGCTGAAGGGAGCGATGTCGGGGGGTTGATAAAATCCCAACGCCCGCCGATATTTTTCAAACATCAGCCAATTGTGCAACGTCAGGTGCAACAATGGCGCCCACAACGGCTGGTCCAGGCCATGGCAATCCTGACCGAGGCGGAATTAGACTGCAAGACGACAGGCCTACCAGCGGAGGCCATTTGCGGGCGAGCGCTGATCCGCATCGCCAATGCGGCGCGCCCAGCACGGCATTACTAAAGGGTCAGTCCTGAAGGCGTGGTGATTTTATAGGTCGTTGGGGTGGTCACTTAGGCGTTTCAAAATATCATCGAACTGGTCAAGAGATTTAAACCCTATCCGGACTTCGCCGCGCTCGCCATTGTGCTTGATCTTCACTCTTAGGCCTAGTTTGTCAGACAACTGACGCTCCAATGCGCGAGTGTCCGGTTCCTCAGATGAACCACCGGAGACCACCCTATATGTAGCAGTATAGCGTGGTTGTTTGACGAGCAATTCCGTCTGCCGCACGTTTAGTCCCTGGCCCACCACCTGCTCCGCCAGAATCGCGGGCCGCTCCGCCGACAGCAGGGCGCGGGCGTGGCCTACAGTAAGACGCCCGTCTTCCACCATGTTCTTGACAATATCAGGCAATCCTAAAAGACGTAACATATTGGCTACGTAGCTGCGACTCTTACCGGAAACTTGGGCGACGTCTTCCTGGGTGTGGCCAAAATCCTTCATTAGGCGGCGGTAACCCTCCGCCTCTTCCAGAGGCGTTAGGTCCTTGCGTTGAATATTTTCGACCAAAGCCATTTCAAGGGCCTGTTTGTCGTCCAACTCCTTGACGACAACAGGCACCTCGTAAAGCTGGGCCTCCTGTGCTGCGCGCCAGCGTCGTTCCCCAGCAACGATCTCGTAGTTTTTGCCATCACCTAGGCGACGAACCAAGATCGGCATTAAAATGCCATTTGCCTTCACCGACTCAGTTAGCGCCTGTAACTCGTCCCGGTCAAACCGCTGGCGGGGCTGATAACGATTGGCGACCAAATTTTCTACTGGCACCGCTTGGGCCGGACGCATACGATCCAGGGCCAATTGGTCGTCAGGATCCTCTGCCAAAAGAGCCGATAGTCCCCGTCCCAATCCCTTCGAAAACCCTTTTCTTGGCTGATTTTCAGTCATGAGACTTTATGCCACCGCACTAAGCCGTTCTCGGCGTAAAAGTTCGCTGGCTAGCTGCATATAAGCAACGCTGCCGGCGCACTTGTGATCGTACAATAAGGCCGGTTTGCCGTGGGACGGCGCCTCTGACACCCTGACATTTCGAGGAATAATTGTTTTGTACACCATGTCACCCAGGAAGTCGCGCACATCCTGGGCCACTTGGTCGGATAGATTGTTGCGCTTGTCATACATGGTCAAAACGATACCCTGAATCTCCAGCTCAGCGTTGAAGCTGTTGCGGATGCGCTCGATAGTTTTCATCAGCATAGACAAGCCTTCCAGAGCGAAAAATTCGCACTGCAATGGCACGACAACAGACTTCGCCGCCACCAGTGCATTGACTGTCAGCAGGTTCAGAGACGGCGGGTTATCAATCAGCACATAATCAAACTCATGCACCGTGGCTGCCAAGGCTTCACGTAAGCGATAGGCACGGCGCGGCAGACTGATCAATTCCAACTCAGCACCGGTCAGATCAACTGTAGAAGGGATAAGGTATAGACCAGGAATCGAGGTTTCTAGCTGCGCGTCGGCCACACTTGCCCCGCCCATAAGCACGTCATAGGAGCTGACCCGCCGGTTAGTGCGGTCAATCCCCAATCCTGTGCTAGCGTTGCCCTGAGGGTCCAGATCCACCATAAGGACCTTGCGGCCAATTGCGGCCAAGCCGGTACTGAGGTTGATAGCCGTGGTGGTCTTGCCGACACCCCCTTTTTGATTCGCAATGGCAATGACGCGGGGCGGAACTGACCGCTGATCCTTTATAATACCGTCAAGGTTTTGATCTTCAGTTTGAATGAAATCAGACACGAGAGATCTCCGTCAGCTGCAAAATCGAGCCGGACTTATCCGACAGACTAGGGCTGTAGCGCGGGGTCATTTTCCAATATTTTGTGGCTTCGGTCAATTCAATATCTACATCTTGTCCTTTCAGAAACAACATTTGTCCGCAATCTTCTATATGCCGATGTGCTAATGGTAGCAGTTTGACCAGGGGCGCCAGGGCCCGGGCAGTGACAGCCCGACCCGCCAGCGGCTCCAGTGTTTCAATTCTGGCATTGTGAATGGTCACGTCCGCGCTGGTGAGTAGCGCCGCCTCTCTAAGGAAAGCACATTTCCGGCTATTTCTTTCCACCAGGTGCACATCCCGAATGCCCGCGATGGCAAGTACCAGGCCGGGAAAACCGGCGCCGCTTCCCAAGTCAACCCAAGGGCCCGCGCCTTTGTTATTACGATCCCACGCTGCCAGCTGTATCGAATCGAGCATATGACGGCGCCATAAATCATTAAGACTTTCGCGACTGACTAGGTTTATGCGCGCATTCCACCTTCTGAGCAGTTCGCCATATTCTTCCAGCCGCACCAATGTTTCACGTGAAACATTGATTGCCTCCTCGAATTCCGCAACAGTCATGGGGCACGCCTGGCCCGGAAGTCTAGGCAACGGCCGTAGATCTGCCACGTTTCACGTGGGCCAATAAAATAGTGAGGCCCGCCGGAGTGACCCCGGGTATCCGGGCCGCCGCACCCAAAGTTGACGGGCCATGCTTCTTCAGTTTTTCGCGTACTTCGTTGGAGAAACCTTTGATCTCATCATAATCCAGGCTGGTGGGTATAGCCATTGCCTCGTCCCGCCGGTAGGCGTCAATATCCGCCTGTTGCCGCGCCAAATAGCCGGCGTAATGGGCTTCGATTTCCATCTGCGCTGCAATGGATTTGGGCATTGCCGCCAAGCCCGGCCAAAGCATCATGAGGCAATTTAAATCAATATCCTTGAAGGCCAAAAGTTCCATGGCCGACCTGCGGCGGCCATCCTCGTTCACCGTGATGCCAGCCGCTTGGCATTCGTGCGGAGTGGCATGATTGCCTTCGAGGCACTGCCGCGCCTTGTCCAGGGCTCGGGTTTTTTCCTGGAACGCCCTTCTCCTTACGTCTCCCACACAGCCTACCGCCAGGCCAAACGGTGTCAGGCGTTGATCCGCATTATCCGACCGCAGCAAAAGACGATATTCAGCGCGGGAAGTGAACATGCGATAGGGTTCTTGGGTGCCCCGGATAACCAGATCGTCAATCATCACGCCAATATAACCATCGGCCCGGTCGAGAATAGCCGGTTCATCATCAGCCGCCGCGCGGGCAGCATTAAGCCCCGCCATCAAGCCCTGTGCCGCCGCCTCCTCGTACCCTGTAGTGCCATTGATCTGCCCTGCGAGATAAAGGCCAGGCAGTTTTCGCACCTCGAGGCTTGGCCACAGTTCCCTTGGGTCCACGAAATCGTATTCAATCGCATAACCCGGCCGAATTACCACAGCCTTTTCAAGTCCCGGAATGCGGCGCAGCAGATCCCGCTGTATTTCTTCAGGTAAAGATGTGGAAATTCCGTTTGGATAAACTGTATGGTCGTCCAATCCTTCTGGTTCAAGAAATATTTGATGCCGGTCCCGGTCCGCAAAGCGCACCACTTTGTCTTCGATAGAGGGGCAGTAACGTGGACCGGTTCCTTCGATTTGGCCGGAATAGATTGGCGCCCGGTCCAAGTTGGCCCGGATCAGATCGTGACCGTCCGGCGTCGTCCAGGTAATGTAACAATCGATTTGTGGATTAGTAATTTCCGTTGTTAGAGTGGAAAATGGTTCTGGCGGCAAATCACCGGATTGCCGCTCCAGACCATCCCAAGAAATGGTACGCCCATCCAGACGTGGGGGCGTGCCTGTTTTCAGCCGCCCCATCTCCAGACCCACATCATACAGGCGTTGAGACAGGCCCAGGGCAGGCGCCTCCCCGATCCGACCTGCTGGCCAGTTTTTTTCGCCTATGTGAATGCGACCGCACAGGAACGTTCCCGTGGTGATCACCACACGGCCGCAGGAAAATTTGCGTCCGTCCTTTAAAATTACACCTCGAACCAACCCCCCCCTTAATAGAATATCCTCTACCGCCCCAGCAAGAATGGTGAGATTGTCCTCTAGCGACAAAACATCTTGCATGGAGCTGCGATACAGAGCCCGATCCGCCTGGGCACGCAGCCCGCGAACCGCCGGTCCCTTACGGCGATTTAGCATGCGGAATTGGATTCCGGCGGCATCCGCAACCCTGCCCATAAGCCCGTCGAGGGCATCAATTTCCCGCACCAGATGCCCCTTGCCTAATCCGCCAATGGCCGGGTTACAGGACATTTCGCCAATTGTGTCCAGGCGATGTGTTAATAACAAAGTCCGCGCCCCAAAACGCGCCGCCGCCGCCGCCGCTTCACAACCAGCGTGACCGCCGCCCACCACGATAACATCGTAAATGCTCATGACGCGGAACATAGGGAGGGTACGTTAGCGTGTCAAAATTTCTGCTAAATTTTCTTTCAATGTTTCACGTGAAACATCGCTACAACCAGTGACCTGATTTATTTACCAATACAGAAGTCGGCAAATACAACTTCTAGAATATCTTCCACATCAACCCGACCGATAATCCGCCCCAAATGCCGCGCTGCCACACGCACATCCTCTGCCAGCAACTCACTTTCGGTTTCCTCGAGAGCGCGGCATAGGGCATCGCGGCAATCTTCCAGTCCCTGGCGATGGCGCAACCGGGTCAAACCCGGCAGTCCGCCCGTGGTCATGACTTGGGCCGCTTTCCCGGCCAAGCGATCCAGCAAGACATCTATTCCCTGCCCGGTCTTGGTAGAAACGGCTAAACCTCGACGAGGTGTATTTTCCACGAGATCCGATTTACTGGCGACCAACATGCCGTCTTGCACAAGGGCCAACGTTTCGTCATCAGGTCCGCCGCCCTTTGTGCAATCATAAAGGACGATGCGCAGATCTGCCTGATCGCCACGAGCCCTGGCCCGCCGCACCCCTTCCGCCTCGATATGATCATCGCTATCGCGAATGCCGGCAGTATCCGCCAGCACGACCGGATAGCCACCCAGGTTCAGATAGACCTCCACTACATCCCGCGTGGTGCCCGCTTGGGAAGAGACGATAGCAGCGTCACGGCGAGCTAGGGCATTGAGAAGGCTTGATTTTCCAACGTTAGGTGGGCCTAGGATCACCATTTGGCAACCGTCGCGAAGACGTTCGCCGCGGTTATTGTCATCCAAGTGAATGGAAATCTCCTCGGCCAGACGTTGCAGCACGGATCGTTTGCGGTCCGTCATGGCGTCAGGCACGTCTTCATCAGGAAAATCTATATCTGCTTCTAGATGGGCCAGAGCGCGGATCAAATCAGCCCGCCAGCCTTCATACAGTTGACCTAGTTCTCCTGCCAATTGACGTTGCGCCTGGCGCCGTTGAGCTTCAGTTTCGGCAGCAATTAGGTCTGCCAGGCCCTCGGCCTGGGTCAAATCCATCTTGCCGTTTTGAAAGGCCCGCCGGGTGAATTCACCGGCTTCAGCCAAACGGCAATCATCGCGACCCCCCAAGGAAGATAACAAGGCCGCAACCACTGCTCCGCCGCCATGGCAGTGCAGTTCGGCTACATCTTCGCCCGTGAAGCTGCAAGGTGCCGGAAACCAAAGGACGAGGCCTTGATCCAAGACTTCGCCGCTATTCCAATCAAGAAACGGCGTCAGCGTCGCCTTTCGTGGGCCTGGCATTTTGGCCTGCCCAGTGAGGGCAGCCAGGGCCATCCGTACAGCAGGGCCAGAAAGCCGAATGACGGCGACGCCAGCATGCCCTGGCGCTGTGGCTGGGGCAAAGATAGTGTCGAGATCCGACATGGCGGATTACTACCACGTTTGCAGGAATTCCGCAGGATCAGGTCGTTTCTTTTTGGGCGCGGTGCCTTTTTTTATTGTGCCGATATGAATAAAGCCCACCAAGGCATCTTTTGGTGCCAGCCCCAAGGACCCCTTGACATACTCATCATAACAGGGCGCGCCCGTTACCCAGATGGCCTGGTAACCACGGGCATGCAGGGCGTTTAATAAATTTTGCG
>CAXGCE010000028.1:0-10638 GCA_964007795.1 uncultured Alphaproteobacteria bacterium
CTGCTAATATCATCAACGCCTTGGAGCCCGATGCCAAGTACCGCTCATCTAAATAATTTCTCCACGCTGAGAAATTACGTTCCGGGTTCATCCGAATAACCTTGATCACCGTGTTCCAGGTCACCGGTGCGGCTCTAGGCATCCCTGAGCTACAATTCAATGGACTATTTGATCCGTACCCGCACATTTTAGATAACCGCTAGGCATTCCAGCCGAACCTTGAGCATTTTGCCTTACCTCAACGGCGCAGCCATGGGTTAATTCTCGGTTCGACAAGGGTGCTCCAACAACATAATTTGTGCCCCTTTGTTATGGGTCAGAGACCATTCAATGAACCAATACTTCCAAACCATTCAGCAGAAGTACCCACGAAATTCAACATCAACTTCTCCTCGTATTATGAATTACTCTAAATTTATTAGGCTACGCCTTGATAATGTAAAAATTGGTTTCGGATGCTATTGTTACCGCAGGCGTTCAAGGGAAACTTAAATTATGGCGTTGAGTGAGACCATCAAAGCTGGACCCACGGCCGGTCGGCTTGACCATATACCCGGCCACATGGGTATACCGATTTTTGGAAGCACCTTCGAGTTTCTTCGGGACCCCTTTGCCTTTCACGAGAGCCGGCGCGAGAAGTATGGCCTAGTTTATAAATTCAGCGCATTTGGCGGCGAGACGGTCGTCTTGCATGGTGCCGACGCTTTGGAATACGTCCTAATGGATCGGGAGCGAAATTTCTCGTCAAAGAATGGCTGGGACATTCTAGAAAAGCTATTCCCAAAAGGTTTGATGCTGCGAGATTTTGAGGATCACCGTGCCCACCGGCGGATCATGCAAGTAGCCTTCAAGCCCCAGCCCATGCGGGATTACATGCAGCATTTGAATCAAGGTATCGCCGCCACCCTGCAGACCTGGGCGCCTTCAGAGCGGTTTGAGTTCTATCCGGCAATTAAGGATCTGACCTTGGAGCTTGGCGCCTCGGTTTTTTTGGGATTAGAGATGGGGGCCGACGCCTCACGCATAAACCAGGCATTTGTGGATGAAGTAGCTGCCTCCTTGGCGATCCTACGTCGGCCATGGCCCGGCAGTCAGATGCGCCGCGGCGTCAACGCAAGAGCGTTCCTGTTGGACTATTTCCGAGAACTGATCCCGGCTCGCCGCACGGGCAACGGCGACGATATGTTCAGCCAGTTCTGCAAGGCCGAATCCGAAGAGGGTGCCTTTTTTACAGACAATGAAATTATCGATCATCTGAATTTCTTGCTTATGGCGGCCCATGACACGACCACCTCGGCCTTGACCACCATGATTTGGGCCTTGGCGCAATATCCCGAATGGCAAGATGCCGTGCGGGCGGAAGTCATGGCCGTGGGCTCGGATCAATTGAGTTATGATGATTTGTATAAGTTGGAATTGACCGAACGGGTACTCAAGGAAGCTTTACGCTATCGTCCACCCGTACCGTTTCTGCCTCGCTATGCTGAACATTCTTTCGAATTTGGAGGCTACGAGATACCCGGAGAAACATCCGTAACCGTCAGTCCAGGCCTGGTGGCCATGGACCCGGCATGGTGGACCCACCCGGGCCGGTTTGACCCCGACCGTTTTTCCGATAACCGTGCCGAGGATCGAGGCCATCGTTTCGCCTGGACGCCATTCGGCGGTGGTGCTCATAAATGCATCGGCATGCATTTCGCAATCATGCAGGTCCGCGCCTTCCTGCATCAATTCCTTCAGCAATTTCAGATTGCGCTGCCAGTTAGCTATCAAGACCGCTGGCAGGCCATTCCCATTCCCAAACCCAAGGACGGATTGCCGGTAATCCTCAGTCGGTGCTAGGTGCCAACTTGAGAATTGGCCCGCCACCTTGTCGCCGCAATCGCGCTGGTCCTAGTGCCAGTGATCATGGGTCCAGAGGACAAAGCCAAAGTCTTATTCTTCCGCCACACAGGCTATTGGAAGCAAAGGCCTCGGCGGAATAGCCCATGAACTGTATAGACAAGATGCGGCCGGGCCAGGATGTCGCGAAATTCATGACACCGGAAGAAAAATTCTTATCGTTAAGACTGTGTGTGCGCGCAATCGACCACCGGAGACATTGGTCATGACGAAGATGCGACATCAGGACCGCTTGGGCTGGCGCTTAAAGTTTGGTGTTGTTACGCCAGCCACCAACACCATTGTCGAACCGGAATTCCATATGATGGCTCCCCGGGGTGTGACCAACCATACTGCGCGGTTTCTGATCCCTAACATGGCTCTAAACAGCAACGAAGATTTCGAGGAACTCGTAGTCAAAATAAAGGCTAACCTGGACGAAGCTGTGGATGGCCTGACGCCGGCCCTTGTGGATCATATCATCATTGGCATTTCCGCTGAATCTTTCTGGGACGGCGCTGACGGCGCCAAAGCCTTGCAGCAACGGCTTGAGTCAAAGGCAGGCTGCACTATGACCCTGGGATCGGCCGCTGCTCGCGCGGCACTGGAGGCGGTCGGCGCAAAGCGCCTAGGCGTAATTACGCCCTATTGGCCGGTCGCAGACGAGCGGGTGAGCAAATATTTTGCCGAGTGCGGCTTTGACATTGTGGCGCTCACTGGCCTTAAGGCCTCCAGTCCTGTGAATATCGCCGAGCAGAGCGAACAGACCCTGCGTCACGCTATGCAAAAGGTAAACCGCCCCGACGTAGACACAATCATACAGGTCGGGACAAATCTGGGCATGGCGCAGCTGGCGAGCGAAGCCGAGCGTTGGCTGGAAAAACCCGTAATTGCCATTAACACCGCGTTATATTGGCATGCGCTACGGCAAAACGGTATCAGCGACAAGATCCCTGGATGGGGTCGTCTTTTGGCGGATTTCTAGACCATGGAATTTGGTATCTTTGACCATCTAGATTGGAACCAGCGGGATCTCGCGGACCACTACGAGGACCGACTGAAATTGTTGGAAGTTTATGACCAGAGCGACTTTTACTCTTATCATTTAGCGGAACATCATGCCACGCCGCTGGGCACGGCGCCTTCGCCCGGCATTTTCCTCTCGGCGGTGGCACAACGCACCAAACGACTTCGTTTCGGCCCGATGGTCTATTGCCTACCGCTTTATCATCCAATCCGGCTATTGGAAGAAATTTGCATGCTAGACCAAATGAGCGACGGCCGGCTGGAGCTAGGCGTGGGACGCGGTATCTCGCCTATCGAGGTCGGGCATTTCGGCTTGGATCCCAAGATCGCCCCCGCCATGTATAGGGAAGCTCTCGACCTAATCCTTACGGGTCTGAAGGGCGGAGAATTAACATTCAGCGGCGATCATTACCAGGTGCGCGAAATGCCAATGACCCTTTGGCCGCGTCAACGACCCCACCCACCCCTATGGTACGGCCTGTCCCATCCGAACAGCACAGTCTGGGCTGCTCAGAACGCCGTCAACATCATTACCAACCGGGACGAAGTAGGCAGCCGCCAGATCACTGACCGTTATCGCAAGGAATGGCGCGACCTGGGTCAAGACGAAGCGTCCTTGCCCCGAATGGGCATGAGCCGCCATATCGTTATTTCCGAAACTGAAAGTGAGGCAATGGCGATCGCGCGCCGAGCTTATCCGGTCTGGCGTAACAGCTTCTATGTTTTGTGGGACCGCAACGGCATGAAACCGATTAATGTGCACTTTCCTGAAGAGTTAGAGGAACTGATCGATTTGGGCCAAGCCATCGTCGGCACGGCTGACTATGTTGCCGAGGAAATTCGGCGCCAAGCCACAGCCAGCGGAGTAAATTATTTTCTGTGCCGCTTCGCCTTTGGAGACATGACTTACGACGAAGCAAAACAATCCGTGGATCGGTTCACCACTGTTCCCAATGCACGATCCGGCTGATCGGCGGGCGTTTGGCGGGTTTAAAATTCGTGCCTTTAGTATAAGCGACGGGCAAAAGCCCGACTTGCATATAATCATCAGGAATACCCAGCAAATCGGCCGCTTCCTTTTCATGGGCCAAATGCAGCGTAGTCAAAACCGTTCCTAAGCCGCGGGACCGCAGGGCCAACTGAAAACTCCAAACCGCCGGCATTATTGACCCCATAAGGCCGGCCCAGGCGGTACGTGGTGGATTTTCTGGCATCAGACCAATACTAATGCAGGGTAGGACCATTACAGGGACCTTCTGCATCTTATCAGCCAGGTAGATCGCTGAATCGATTACCCGACTGGTCTGGCCACCGTCATCCATGCTGGCTGCATCCTTTTCCGCCTGATCTAGATAGGCCATTGCGCCGCGATGATACATATCCCCCAACGCGACCTTTCTCTCATTATCCGTCACTACAACCCAGGCCCAGCCCTGCCGGTTCGATCCCGTTGGCGCCTGTTGTGACAAATCCAAGCACTCATTAATTACCTCTGCTTGCACCGGGCGATCAAAGTCCAATCGCTTGCGCACAGCACGGGTTGTTGAAAGCAGGGCATCAGTTACAGAAAGATCAAAATCGGTCATTTGGTTCCATCACGCTAAAATATGTTGTCATTAACCAGCATAACATTTTGCCTGTTTACAGAACAGACCAACATCATGGATCTGGCATAGTCTGGGGCCGCAGAAGCGTGTCCCGCGAATTGCTGGTCCAATTCCTTCGGCCGGTTCAGGTTAACGGCTTCCTACGGACAATCCCCTAGTCACAAATTTTTCTTGTTATTCGTATTCAAAAATTGCTTTCGAACATACCACCATCAACTAACAGACTGTGCCCTGTGATATAACCGGCTTGGGTGCTGCATAGGAAGGCGCAGGCCTCCCCGAATTCCTCTGGGGTGCCAAATCGCTTAGCTGGAACTTGGCTAACCTGGCGTTCCGCCGCTTCTTCCGAGGAAATATTGTTTTGCTGCGCATTAAAGGCAATACCACCGCGCAGCCGATCGGTGTCTATAAAACCGGGCAAGATATGATTTATGGTCACGTTGTGGTGCGCAACAGAACGTGCGACCCCCGCCAAAAATGCCGTCAGCCCGGCGCGGGCGCCTGAGGATAGATCCAGTCCAACTACCGGCCGTTTTACAGAAACAGACGTAATGTTGACTATCCGTCCAAAACCTCTTTCTACCATAGGATCGATCACTGACTGGATCAATTCGATGGGCGTGGCAAAATTCATGGTCACGCCGTCCAGCAAATCCTGACGGGACAATTCACGAAAATCCCTAAACGGTGGCCCCCCATTATTGTTGACGAGAATGTCCGGTTTGGGACAGGCGGCCAAAAGAGCTTGCTGGCCATCCTTGGTGGAAACATCAGCTAATACGGGCGTAACGGTTACATCCGCAGCAGCACGGATTGCATCCGCCGACGCCATGGTTGCCTCCTCGTCGCGGCCGTTGAGAATAATATTGACGCCATTATCGGCAAGAGACATGGCGCAGCCACGACCTAATCCTCGGCTTGAGGCACATACGATAGCGGTCCGCCCTGCAATTCCTAAATCCATGATTGAATTCCTTTAGTCGTATTGGTTCTTCATCTCAATAGCGCCATGATCCTTTTGGTGGAAGTAATTCGCGGCGTAAAATTCTTTCATCAGATCGGCATACAGACGTGGCTCGTACTTTGGTGGATGCTGGTCATCTATACCAGATGGCGCAACCTCTATCATCCGATAAGGATTGGGGCTGTGAAAATAGGCCAGGGAGTATCGGTCTTCCTTTCCATCGACGATCACACCGTGAGGAGTGGAAAGAAAGCGATCGTTAGACATGCGCCGAAGAATATTTCCTATATTGACTAGGAAAGTGCCCGGGATCAAAGGCGGCGGCAGCCATGCCCCGGAAGGAAGGCGGATGGCGAGGCCCGGCACGTCCATGCGGGCCAATATGGTCATAAAAGAATTGTCCGTATGGGGCGCCGTACCAAAATCGTTATCACTGATCTCAGTCGGCGGGTAATGCAGCATGCGTAGAGTGGCATTATTTTCTTCCGTAAAATAGTCATCAAGAAAATCCGCCGGCATGTCGAGAGCTACGGAAAACGGCTGCACCAGGCTTTGCCCCAAGGCATTCAAGGCTGCGAAATAGCGCATAACCCCCTCGCGGAAACCCAGCAAACCATCGGGCCAGTAGTTGTGTCCGCGCAAGTCTGTTCCAGCTAAGACATCCGGATGATCCGGGCCTCGGTCATGCGTGATGAAAAAGGATTCATTCTGGTTTGGCGTGGTCGCCTTGTGGACGGTAGAATGAGCCTGCTTCGAGGCATTCATGGGCATATACCCGATGTTGTTCTCGTCCAGTGACAAAGCCAATTTACTTTCCAGCGGCAAGGCGTGAAATCGCGCTGACTGCGCAAAAGCGTTGCCGATCAAATCCTGTGGTACTCCATGGTTCTGGATGTAGAAGAATCCGATAGTTTGGCAGGCGTGTTTGATTTCCGCCGCCAAGGCCTCTAACGCCTCCGGTTTGCCGTCCAAATAACAACCTAAATCAATGATGGGTATTTGCGCCAATGCGGCGTCTAGATCTCGGGCCGCCTGTTCCTGAAACAAATGCATTTGATTAGATGTCCTTGTCAGCGGCATACACTACCTGCGTCATGCGCCACGGATACGACTATATCGCAGATTTCTTAACGCACAATGCGCCCTACGAAAATGTCTTTTTTGTCTGTTTTAATCGTCCCCTACCGTGCTCCACGAGATTCCGCCCGATGGGCCAAGGAGCTCGAGGTATCATAGCCGGCCATCAAGTCGAGATCGGCGGGCTCACCGCGTTCGGCTTTCACCATCGCCTGCTCCAGTCGGCCGATGGCGTCGTCGAGCTCGTCCTCAGTAATAGTCAGCGGCGGGCTTAGGCGGATGTTGTTGCGCGTGGTTAGCAGGATCAGGCCTTCACCCACGGCATTGAAGCGGATGCGTTCCGCCATGTTGAAATCCGCCTTTTTACTTTGTCGGTCCTCGACGATGTCGAGCATCTGGTACAAGCCAAGGCCGCGTACATCGCCGATAAATTCGAAACGCTGCTTCAGGCGGCCTAGTTTCTCTTCCAGCAGCTCGCCCAGGCGCATAGCGCGGGTTGTCAGGTCGTCGCGGATAACGATCTGCAGTTGCTTTAGGGCGATAGCAGCGGGCAGAGGATCGGAGGAATAAGTGCCGGCCCAGGGCACACCCGCCTTGCCCCGGGCTTGTTCGGCAATCTCGGGCGTTGTCGTGGCACCGGTGATCGCCATACCCGCACTCATACCTTTACCGAAGGTAACGATATCCGGAACTACATCATAATGCTCGAAGGCCCACATTCGACCCGTGCGGCCCGGGGCCAGTTGTGCTTCATCCAGAACCAGCAACGCTCCCCAATCCTCAGCCAGTGCCTGCAGCTTTTTCAGGTATTCAGGCGGCGGCACGTTCATTCCTCCGGGCACTTGAATGGTCTCGGCCATGATCGCCGCGACTTGTTGGTTCGTTAGATGATCCAATTGTTCGGCCGAGGCGTCGATGCAGGCAACGTCGCAATCCGGATATTTCAAGTTAATGGGGCAGCGATAGCAGCTTGGTGAATGGATGGCATTGCGTGCTGCCGGGATCATCAGCGGTGCCATATTGGCACGGCGAGCGCCACCCACCGTGGTCATCGCCTCGACGCCCAGGGTGCCGCCGTGCAGGCCTTTCATCAACGAGACCAGCTCGAACTTGCCAGTGACCCCGATGGCCATTCGCATGGCAATCTCGTTGGCCTCGGAACCGGTTACCGCAAAGTTGGTCACGGAAAGCTCTCCCGGCAGCGTTTCGGCCACCAGTTCGGCGTATTCCAGACTCCAGGGGTTGCTGTACCAGGATGCCTGATGGGCCAGCAGTTCAGCCTGGGAGCGCATGCAGTCGACCAGTTCGGGGTGGGCATGGCCCAACACCATCGACATCATGCCTGAACTCATGTCGTAGTAGACGTTGTTGTCCACGTCGATCAGTTTAACACCTTCGCCGCGGTCGAACATAATCCGCGGCTGATGGCGCCAGCCCAAGACGTGTGCGGCGTCACGATCCACCAAGTCTTGATGGTGTTCCGAAAAACCAAAGTGTTCCTCGAGTGCCGACATCGCAGCTTCCCCCTAATAGTGCATTACCTCAGGATCCGAGATATATGGTAGTCGTCCGGTTGCCGCTCGACAATGTCGGGAACAACTGTTTTGCCCTGCTTGGCTGTACGTCTCGATTTCTTCGGTTCTAAGCGCTAAACATAACGAGAACCAGTCCACAATCCATTTAAGCCTACATGCTGGCAACTTGCGCCTTGACGCAAAATATTCCTGGTGACCGTCAGTGCCGCCTAAGCGGTAGCACCGCCCCCGCTCTAATACCGGTGAAAACGGGTTACTAAAATTTCCCACCAGTTCCGAGACTGGTAAGGACATTATTGCCACTTGGTCAAATCAGGCGTGTCGCCTCTTTAATGAGATCCTCTGCCGCATCGCTAAGCAGATCTTCCATGCTATCCCCATGAACAGCTTCCCTACCTATCTCCAGCATTAGGGGCACTGCCAGAGGTGAAACCCTTTTTAGTTGTCTAAATTCGATGCGCCCCTGTATCCGACCCAACATCTGGCCCAAGCGGCCAATGTCGAGCAATCCGGTCGCGGCGTCGTCCTGGGTAGCGCGTAGCAGAATATGGTTGGGCTCGTATTTGCGTAGGACGTCATATATCAGGTCGGATGAAAAGGTCATCTGGCGGCCTGTCTTTTCCTTGCCAGGATGGCGGCGGTCAATCAATCCAGCTATCAGCGCCACGTTGCGGAACGTGCGTTTCATCAGGTTGGATTCCGCTAGCCATTCCTCCAAATCATCGCCCATCATATCCTCGCTTAGCAGAGAATTCACATCCGCCACCGGGTTCAGACTCCAAATCGCAAGGGCGTACTCAGAGGCGACAAATCCGAAGGGACTAAGGCCCCTGCGTTCCATACGCCGAGTCAATAACATACCCAGGGTTTGGTGCGCCAGGCGTCCCTCGAACGGATAACAGACCATGTAATGTTTGCCGCCGCGTGGAAAGCTTTCCACTAGCAAGCCTTCTTCACCAGGCAGAGTAGAGCGGCGACGCTGCATTGACAGCCAATCCTTGACTGGTGAGGGTAAATTTCTTTGTTGTTTTCGATCCGCCAACAACCTACGGACCCGGACAGCGAGATAGGTGGAAAGGGGGAATTTGCCGCCATAATACGACGGCACTTTAGCTTCCTTCCCCGCTGCCCGGCTAACTGTGGCAGAGGTCTCGCGCAGGCCTTCGAACCTGAGAATTTCACCTGCAAAAGCAAAGGTATCCCCGATCACCAATTGGTCTATGAACCATTCCTCTATTTGACCCAAATTGCGCCCACGCAACAGGCGCACGTTGATCATGGGTTCCTGCACGATGGTGCCGACGTTAAGGCGGTATTGCTGGGCTACCCGTGGGCCGGTGATTTGATGATAACCGCTCGAATCAACAATCAGGCGTGCATAGCGTTCGTATTGGCGCAAGGCGTAACCACCCGTCATCACATAGTCGAGCACTTGGTCAAAGGTTTGCTGGTCCAGATTATTATACGGTGCGGCACAGCAGATCTCTTCATATAAATCAGCCGCCCGAAATGGCCCGCCGCAGGCCACGCCCAGGATATGCTGAGCCAGAACGTCTAGGCCACCCTGGCGGATGACCTCGCTATCCAATTCCCCTTCCACTACAGCCGCCGCAGCAGCCTGACACTCCAATACTTCAAAGCGGTTAGAGGGTACTAGGACAGCACGACTCGGATCATCCAACCGGTGATTAGCACGACCGATGCGCTGCACCAGACGGCTCAGCCCCTTAGGCGCGCCAACCTGGATCACTAAATCCACGGCACCCCAATCGACGCCCAGATCCAAGGTCGAAGTACAGACCACGGCGCGCAACATCCCGCGCACCATGGCTGCCTCGACCTTGCGGCGTTGTTCCACTGCTAACGATCCATGATGCAGTGCGATTGACAGACCATCATCATTCAGGCGCCAAAGATGGTTAAATACCACTTCAGCCTGGGCCCGGGTATTGACGAACACAAGTGTGGTTTGCTGACACTTGATCGCCTCATAGACGTCGGCCATAGCATGCAACGTCATGTGTCCGGACCAAGGCACCCGGTTCGCCGCCGCCATTACAGAAATATCGGGCCGCGGCCCAGGTCCACCGTCAATCACTGCAACAGGCCCAGCGCAATTCAGGAAGCTTGCCATCTGGTCCGGTGCAGCCACGGTCGCCGACAGTCCGACCTGCCGCGCGGAGGGCGCCAGAGCCGCCAACCGGGCCAATCCCAAGGCCAGCAAATCCCCCCGCTTGTTAGGTGCCAGGGCGTGTAGTTCGTCAATGACCACATAGCGTAAATGACGGAAATAGCGTCCTGCATCCCGATAGGACAACAAAAGAGCCAGTTGTTCCGGCGTGGTCAGCAACATATGAGGCGGTGATATTCGCTGCCGTTGCCGCCGTGCTTGGGGCGTATCACCCGTCCGGTTTTCGACCCGAATAGGCAAATCCATCTCGGCGATTGGCTCTTCCAGGTTGCGGCGCACATCAACGGCTAACGCCTTCAAGGGTGACAAGTAAAGTGTATGCAGTCGGGTTTTCCAATCATCGCCCCCAACGTTGGC
>CAXGCE010000029.1:0-10399 GCA_964007795.1 uncultured Alphaproteobacteria bacterium
CGCGGTCCTTCACAATTTATACAGAAGATCAAAATAGTGCGCGTAAGCAACTATCCCACCGGTTGATGGCGGCGGTCATGAACGTCAGAGAGGTGCTCCCTCCGGGCGAAATTATGCGATTTGCCTTTAGCGGTGGACAGTTCTTCGCCGCAATCGAGACACCGAGATCATGGCTGGAGATCGACCCGCCGCGCCCCATGGCCATGGATGACCCCCACTTTGCCGCCAGTATAATTGAGCGGTTGCAGATGGTTCTGCAAATTGTCGGTAGCCTTGTGCCCGACGGCGATTGAGTTGTTCAACAACGAATTGGCTACCATGCCCGACCCCCAAAAGGACGGTGCCTCATCCGTTACGGAGAAGCCCGGCCCTGAACTTGTCCCTGGTTCAGTTCCGGCCTAGGTTGGCAAAATTACGCAGCAGAGGTGTTCGAAGGGACTGAACCGCCATGACAATCGACGTCGCTGAAGAACATCGCATGATCATCGATTTAGTGGAGAAATTCGTCGATAACGAACTCATGCCCTTGGAACGGGCGGTCATGGAACGAGAGGCCTCCGGCGAGCCCGTGTTGTTGATCAAAGCAGAAGAGGTGACCCTGTTAGCGAAATGCAAGGAGTTAGGCCTTTGGGCTCTAGATGCGCCGGAACCACTCGGCGGCGCCGAATTGCCCACCACTGTGATGCTGGCTATCCAGGAACGTCTCCGGCGCACGGTGACGCCTTTCATATTTCCACCTGATTCACCGAACTTACATATGCTCATGGATGTCGCCACGTCGGAGCAGAAGGAAAAATATTTGCGGCCCTATGCCCAGGGAGAGATGAAATCCTGCATCGCCATATCGGAACCCGGCGCGGGTGGCGATCCGGCGCAAATGAGAACCCGTGCCGTGCGGGAGGGAGACGAATGGGTCATCAATGGCCGAAAGATTTGGGTGTCCAATGTGCCGTCGGCGGATTTTGTTATCCTTATGGCAGTGACCGACCCGGATAAGGGCGCGCGTGGGGGCATTACCGCTTTTGTGGTCGATAAAGGGACGGCTGGCTTTAATGTTGAGCGGGAAATTCCCATGCTGGGAGGCGCACGCACCTACGAGCTGGCGATTGAAGATCTACACCTAAAAGATAGCCAGGTGCTAGGCGAGGTTGGCCAGGGTTTCGCGCCCATGCAAAAGCGTTTGACTGTGCGGCGCCTTGAAATGGGAGCCATGTGCGTTGGGATTGCCAGCCGAGCATTGCAAATGATGTGCGAACACACTCAGCAGCGAGAGACGTTCGGACAGAAACTCAGCGACCGCCAGGCCATACAATGGTGGATCGCCGATGCGGCGATAAAAATTCATGCCGCTCGCCTAATGGTCATGGATGCCGGACAAAAACAGGACCGAGGTGAAGATGTTCGTACCGTTGCCTCTATGGTCAAGGTGTTCGCGACCGAAATGGCAACGGAGATTGTAGATCAGGCCATGCAAAGCTTCGGTGCCCTGGGAATGGCGCGGGAAATGCCCTTTACCATCATGTCCCAACGTCTGCGCCTGACACGGGTGTACGAGGGCCCATCCGAGGTGCACCGGATGGTCATCGCCCGACGTACGTTGAAGGAATACGTCTGACAATGGAGGGTCGGTCTTTCCGGGCCACGGGCTATCCGTGGCGGCTGTTCTGCGGTGAGCAGGCGATTGAAAACAATTTGCCCGCTGCTGTAAGGGGCACGGGTGCCTCGCGCGCCTTTGTGATTTGCTCTCCATCAATTAACAGGCAAACCGATCTCGTTCAGCGCATTAAGGCCGTGTTGGGATCACATTATGCTGGAGTTTTTGATGGTATCGAAAATGACTCGACGTACGGATCGGTGCAGGCCGCCACCGCCGCTGCCCGCGAAGCTGATGCCGATCTGCTAGTTGCTGTCGGTGGCGGCAGCGTCATCGTGTCTGTTCGCGCGGTTGCGATCTTTCTGGCGGAACCTGGTGATCCATTCGAAATCATGACCCAATATCCTGAGGGTGAACCAGCCTATAGTCCAAGGTTGATGGAGCCAAAACTATCCATCATCAATATTCCTACGACGCCGACCTCTGCCATGAACAGGGCGGGGACTGGCCTGAAGAACCCAGCCCTGGATCAGCGTATGGAATATTTCGATCCGAAGACGCGACCCCAGGCAATTCTTTTAGATGAAGATGCCTTGCTCACGCCACCATGGGAAGTCTGGCGTTCAACATCGACCACAGTTTTCGCCGGTCTCGTGGGTGGGATGTCCCAAACGGACATGAACCCCTTAGTGGCAGGCGATCAACGGCATGCTTTTAGCCTGGCCCATAACGCCTATTTGAAAATGAAAGACAGCCAGGCTGATGGGGCTCTCCGTATGGATATGGCTCTGGCAGCATTTCTACAAAATCGCGCCGAAGACGATGGTCGGCGAGGCTTTCGGGTCGGCACCTTCATGGGAAACTACGCCGTCTCTACAGCCTTGCACATTCGTTATCCCGCCATCGGACAAGGAGAGTCCACCTCTGTCGTCCAGGCCCATACAATCCGCCTGGCCCAGGATGTCGAATGGTCCCCGGCCAGGCAGGTCTGCCGAGCCATCGGTATTTCATACGATGGCTTGGATGGCCGACAAATGGCCCTAGCCGTGGCCGATTGGTTAGAAGAAATTTATGGCCTGATAGGTATGCCGACCCGTTTGCGGCAACTTGATGTGCCAAAGGACGATTTGTCGAATATCGCAAAGGATACGGTCAAAAATTTCAATGCTAATTCCGGCGTCCGCTCTGCTCAGGAGCAAATAGAGGATGCCTTAAATTTGTTGAATGCCGCATGGTAATTGGTGAACCTAGCTAGCTGCGGAAGAAATTGACTTTCATCTTTGGTTTTGCGATGCAGTTAGCGATAGATCACATTGTTACCTACATAGGCCTATTCAAAGGACTGAGGAGCCATCCATGACAGAAAACAGCCCTGGCACATGCATCATCGTTGGCGTGGGACCTGGCCTGGGCGCTGCTTTGGCACGGCGCTTCGCTAAGGGGGGTCACGGTGTTGCCGTGGCGGCCCGCAATTGCGAGAAACTGGCAGATCTAGTCACTGAGATCGAGGGCGCCGGCGGTACGGCCAAGGCCTATGCCTGCAATACCACCTCTGAGACCGATGTCATGGCCCTATTCAAGGCAGCCGAAGCCGATCTTGGTGTCATGGATGTTAGCATCTACAACGCCTCTGGCCGGGTGCGTAAACCTGTGGCCGACATCACTTTGGACGAATTTACCGATAGCTGGGAGAGCTCCTGCCTGGGTGGATTTCTGGTTGGGCGCGAGGCGGCCAGGCTCCTTGGCCCCCGATGTAGTCAAGGCGGTGCTGGCAGCATTTTTTTCACTGGCGCAACAGCTTCGATGAAGGGGTTCGCTCATTCTGCAACCTTTGCTGTGGGTAAGTTCGGTTTGCGCGGTTTGGCGGAATCCATGGCGCGAGAGCTACAACCGCAAGGGGTGCATGTCGCTCATTTCAACGTCGATGGTGGCATTGGCATCGATGAAGGGGGCGAAGCGCTTCTGCGGCCCAATGCAATTGCTGAAACCTATTACCAAACACACTTGCAGCATCGCAGTGCCTGGTCCCATTCGGTGGAGGTACGACCCTGGGTGGAGAAGTTTTAACCAAGATGAAAATCGCTAGCGGCGTCACCCGCTATTTTCGCCGGCAACGGCTGATAGGCTTGCTGTGGCGTCATGGCCTGCTGTTTTTGTGCGTGGCGGCCTTGATGATAGGGGCCCGTTACACTGTCGCCCCCTGGATGCCATTATTCTGGCCCCTGCTGATCTGGTATCTTATTTTTTCATTGCATTTCCTGCTTGTACGCACCCTAAGCGCCAACGACGACTGGGCGGATGAACGTGCCGATAAGTTGCGTCGCCATGCCTATGATTTTCAGCATGTAAAAGACATCTACATCAAGCCCACAAATTTTGAGGAGCCGACCTATCAAAATAAGAAGGTCAATGAATAAGTCTTAATTTTCCTGCATCGCGCCGTCAATCCAGGTGCAAAGGACCTTTAAGTCATCGTCCAACAACACGAGATCGGCGCAATAACCCTCTACGATGCGGCCGCGCTGATCTTCCATTCCCAAAAACGCTGCCGGATAAAGTGATGCCATGCGCAAAGCTTCTTCCAAGGGCAGACCCACAAGATTGTGCGTATTGCGCACGGCGCTGGCCATGTCCAGACACGACCCGGCCAGGGTCCCGTCGTGCAAGATGCAACGTCCATTCTTCACTGTGACGCTTTGTCCGGACATTTGAAAGATTTCGGAATTCGTGCCGACAGGGGCTGTGGCGTCTGTCACCAACATCATACGGCCGGTAATTTTGGCGGCAACCGCCACGGACAACGTGACCGGGTCCACATGATGCCCATCAGCGATAATGCCGCACCAAGTATTTTCATCGTCCAAAGCCGCGCCGACGATGCCGGGCGTCCGGCTGGACATGGGCGGCATGGCATTGAATAGGTGGGTGAAGCCGACCAGTCCTTCCTTCAGAGCATCGGCGATTTGATGAGCATCTGGTGCACAATGTCCAGCGCAAACCTTCACCCCGGCGTTCGTAAGGTCCCGAATTAATCCTGCCGGGACCATTTCAGGTGCCAGTGTCATCACGACCTGTCCGAGATCGTCGGCCCCCAGTAATTCAAGTAGACCACTGTCCAGCCCCCGGATTTGGTTTTTTGAGTGAGCGCCGTGTTTTTCAGGGTTCAGGTAAGGGCCTTCGAAATGCAGACCCAACAATCCTGGCAGACCGAGCCTGTACGCTGATCTCACAGCATCCGCGGCCGCCTGCATGGTGCCCCACTCATCGCTGATCAATGTCGGCAGCATGCCCGTAGTGCCGAAGGAGCGGTGGGCCTTTATCATTGCGGCGATGATATCTGGTGCCGGCCGGTCATTGAACATGACCCCACCGCCACCATTGACCTGGCAATCAATGAAGCCGGGTGCCAATAAACCACCATTAAGGTCAACGACCGTCACGTGATCAACAGCCCTACTTGAAAGGTGCACCGTTTGGATACGTCCATTCGCAAGCAACACTTCGCGTCCAGACAATATCTTCTCGCCCGTGAATATCTGACCGTTTACCAGTAACTGGCAATTTTCCCCACTGCTCACAATGTCCCCTTCGACGACAGCTGCGAAATCAGCCAATTGCGGCAGTATAATGATCGACGCAATTTTTCGGACAATGAAATGCCCAAAAGATCATTCTTTTTTGCTGATCAGAGGACCGGCGCGTGTCGGGAAGACTATGACGGTTTGGAAAATAGGTAATTTTCTCAGCCGTAAAAACCATCGCCTAAAAATTCATGGATCTGGATCCATTGGTGGAGAATAATTTGGGTCAACCGGGCGATTGCATAACATCCGGTTAGCCAGTACATGCAAAACACTCGCGCAGCTCGATTGTTTTCCGGACGTAACTGATGGACCATGGCTCCATGCTTGATCCCTACCCCCTATCCGTCGGGCACATTTATGAGCCTCGTCCCATTGCCATCGATCGCGGACAGCAATTAGCCAAGCTGACGGCCAGCGGTGTTGATCCGGATGTCCACGGCGACTGCCTTGATTTGACGTTCTTGGGCCTGCCAATTCTAGACGCTTTGGCAGAACCAGGCGTACCCCTGCAGGGCCAAGTGCATATATATCAGCGCTTCATCCAGCACGCGCCCGTCTATTTGGATGCCAAGCTCAACCTGCGCGGGGAAATCACGGCAATCGAGAAAGTTGCGAAGGGCGAAGTCGTGCGCTGGGCATTCGACATCTCTGATGAAACTGAACGCAAACTGGTCACAGTGGATCGAGCCGGACTTCGCCCGCAAAAGACTAGAACGGCAAATAGCGGCGCAACGGACTTCCTGAAACCACCGGAGGAAATTCAGCCCGGTTTCGAGAATATTTGGCGGCGAACCATGGTGCCGGAAGAGGTTGCCCGTTACAGCAACGACGGTCGGAACAAGATTCATTCCGACCCCGAGATCGCCCGCCAGTTCGGTTTTCGTGCCCCCATCGCCGCCGGCTTGATCGCTTTGCACTACTACCTGGAAGCTGTGGCTCGCCGTTGCGCGTCTGGTACACTGGATATCGAGATCTGGTTCAAGCGGCCAATGTTCTGGGATGAGACCCTCACCCTGCGGCACAAGACAGTCAACGGACAACTGACTGGCATGCGTATCGAAAATAAGGTCGGCAAGGTAGCCAGCATGGCACGCGTCAACACCATTGGGTGACGTTTAGAACGGATTGCTCCAGCTCGGCTCTTTGCGGCAGTTCAATTATCGCCTCGCCGAATGCAGGGATCTCTCGAAAGATACAATGCGGAAACGTCGCCTCACGTCCTTTCGTCGGTCCAGACATGCGTGATGGCTTGCTGCAAAGGTGCCTGTCGGTAACGTTGTTGCGGCTCTTGAATTTAAGATCTCTTAATCTAAAGGTTGCCTGATCTGATCCAACCAGGGCAAATTTGGGTAGAATAATCGGGATGGCCTTGATCACACAGGGAGACATCTGGATGGAACCGTTAATTGTTATGTGAACCCGCGTTTCTGCTGCAGGTGGGCTTCCCGGAAGGCAATATAGGTGGTCGAGGCGAAGATTATAGTGCCGCCGACCCAAGTCCAGATCTCCGGTATTTCGTCGAAGATCATGAACCCGATGGCGCTGGCCCAGATCAGCCTGACGAAATCATAGGGAAGGATCGCCGTTGCATCCGCTATTTTCAAGGCTTCGGCGAAGGCCACATGAGCCAAACTGCCGAATATGCCCATGACAGCAAATAGGCTGAGCAACTCCCAACTCGGCCAAGTCCAAACAAACCACGCGGCGATCAGGGTAAACGGGATCAAAAAAATGTTCTGATAGGTGGTGATGGTTAGGCTGGATTCCGTGCGCGCCAAAGATTTGATAATCAAAATAGCGCAGGCCCAAATTGCTGACGAGGTCATGACCAAAATCGCGCCCAGGTCGATTGCGATCACGCCAGGTCGGACGATGATCATAGCGCCGGCAAACCCTAAAGACAGGGCGATGATCCGCCGAAAGCGGATACGTTCGCCCAGGAAAATGATAGCCCCCAAGGTCGCGAATAGAGGGGCGGTAAAACTGACGGCTGATATCTTCGCCAGTGGCGTAATGGACAGGGCATAGAAAAACATTAGCATGGCGAAAACTTGCATGATGCCGCGTACCGCATGCAGTTTTAGCCGTTTTGTGCGTAGTGCTGCTGCGCCGTTCATCAGGGCAAATGGCAACACTGCCATCAAGCCAAAAAAATTCCTGAAAAATGCCACCTCGAAGGGATGAATATTGCCTTCTGTGGAAGCGTACCTGATCACCGTATGCATTGAGGTGAAACACATTGTCGAAAACAAGATTAGCACGACGGCACGGACATGGGACGGCAACCGCCCCAACGTGGCATCATAGGCGGTGCGCAAGGTGTACATGGCGGCGGCAAACTAGTCTTCGAGCCGTCGCTGGACAAGTGATCATCACGCATGGCACCTATGCATTATGCCAATTAAGGAGATTAACCATGAACGGTTTTCGCGTGCTTGCCACTAATCATACATCGTTCACAGTATCCGACCTGGACCGCAGCATTGCCTTTTTTACCGAGGTTTTGGGTTTTGAGATGGTCAATCGCGCCCCACGTGACCCCAAATTGATCTCCTCAATCACCGGCGTACCCGGCGCCGACATTGAGGTGGCCTATATCCAGGGCCCTGGCCACCGCCTGGAATTGATCCAATATCACGGCCCCTCCGAAAGGAGCCAGGTGGACAGTCGGCCCTGCGATAGTGGCTTTGCACATGTGGCCTATGATGTGGACGACGTCGATGCTGCTGTTGCCGCCTCGGCCCCGCATCAGGTTCTGCCAATCGGCGAGGTGACCGTGATTGACAAGGGCCCCAATGCTGGACGCAAGGTGGTCTACTTGCGTGACCCCGACGGCGTCACCATTGAATATATTGAGGCAACGGCTTGATCGTCACCTTTCGCCGGGCCTGCGTCCATCTTTTCAGCAAGGTTTGCCATTAGCAGATTGAGTTGGTGGCGGGACTGGCGTAATCGGCAGCTCTCATGCAGGCAAGACCCTCCAACATCTCTCTTATGACGCCGTGGATCCGAACTGGCAAAACCTGCGGCAAGTGGATTTGATGTAGGCGGAATTGCACGAGAAATTGAATGCCAAGTGATTTGATGTGGGACCTGGCGCTCTGACCGAGAACATCACGACCCGTGGGGTCGATCTGGTGGCTATGCCTCCCAGTGCCTGGCTAAGCTTGGGTGAATTTGCTATCGTTGAAGTCACAGGATTGCGCAATCTTTAGAAACAGTTGGGTCTCTAACAATCCGGTCTTCTGAAGGCTATTTTGGACCGTAGCCAAGATAGCTATCTAAGCCGAAAGGCAGGCATCAAGGCCATTGTTCAGGTTGGCGGGGTGGTTCGGCTCAGCGACAGGATTGTGATGGAACTGCCGCTTCGGCCGTTTGAGGCTCTTGGCCGAGTTTAAGGGAAACATCGATCTGGTTGTTATCGGCGCTTTCGGCCCGTGCTGCTTTTCGGTAAACTCCGCAAATGCCATGGCCGGCGACAGACCGGGCTGGCAACAGGAATGACGCTTAACACCTATTGTCTTGGGAGGATTGGGGTATGTCAAAACGAATTTTCGCTCTTGCAGCGTGCCTGGCCCTGGCTGCTTCACCGGTAGCCGCAGAAAAGGTCAAGGTCGGTTTCATTGTGACGCTTACGGGTGGAGGCGGTATTATCGGGAAGCCCATGAAGAATGCCTTTGAATTGGGCATGGAGCATGTCGGGGGACGCCTGGGTGGTATGGAGACCGAGGTCATTTATGCCGATGACAAACGCAAGCCGGACGTGGCCAAGCAACTCGTGAATAAAATGATCAAGAAAGACCGGGTGCATTTCATCACCGGCATTATTTGGTCTAACCTGCTGGTCGCGATCCACGGTCCCGTGACCCGGTCCAACACGTTCTTGATCAGTTCGAATGCTGGCGCTGGCGCCGTTGCGGGCAAGCGTTGCTCTAAGAATTTCTTCAACGTTTCATTCCAAAACGACGTCATGCCGGAAGGCATGGGCAAGTACATGACCGACAAGAAGATCAACAATGTTTATGCCATGTCGCCGAACTATCAGGCTGGCAAGGACATGATCAAAGGCTTTAAGCGCATGTACAAGGGCAAAATTGTCGGCGAGGTCTATACCAAGCTGGGCCAGAAGGATTACCAGGCGGAAATATCGGCCCTGCGTGCGGCTAATCCGTCGGCTGCCTTTATCTTCTTGCCGGGCGGTATGGGTATCAACTTCATCAAGCAATATGCTCAGGCCGGCTTGTCAAAGAAGATCCCGCTCTATTCGGTGTATTCCGTCGACGCGCTGACTCTTCCGGCCCTGAAGGACGCTGCCGTGGGTACATTTGGCGTGCAGCACTGGAGCCCGGATTTGGGTAATTCCGTTAACCGCCGTTTCGTTGAATCTTATCGCAAGAAGTATGGCAAGACGCCTGCTTTCTATGCCGCGCAGGCCTATGACACGGTAATGTTCCTTGATAACGCAATCCGCAAGGCTGGTGGAGTGGGCGATAGAGACAAATTGCGCACCGCCATGCGGGCGGGTGATTTCCCCAACACCCGGGGCACTTTCAAGTTCAACAACAACATCAACAGCCGCAACATTGGCCTCTGTGAGCCACGAAGCTATTTCCCCAGTTGCCTGTCTCTTAACATACAGGGACGGGATCTGTGAACGTATTATGGCTCCAGCTCAGCGTCATACCAAGTCGTCAGGCCCGGCTGCGCCTACAAAAACACTCATGGTAGACAATGGCGCCTACACGATCAAGGCCGGATTCTCGTCTCCCTCTATCGACGACCCAGCGCATGAAATAATTCCAAATTGCCTGGCGAAAGATAGAGACAGGAAAGTCTACATTGGATCCCAGATATCTGCCTGCAAAGACTTCAGTGAGATGGCATTTCGCAGACCAGTGGAGAAGGGCTACATCGTGAGCTGGGAGGCAGAGAAGGAGATATGGGAGCAGGAGTTCTTCGACTCCAAATCGAAACTTCATTGCGATCCAAAAGACACTGGACTGATACTCACGGAGGCGCCCAATGCTTTACCCGTCTTGCAGAGTCACTGCGATCAAATAGTCTTCGAGGAGTTTGGATTCGCAAGATATCTTCGGACCACTGGTATGTACGGATGGTAGATATGCCCACTTTGATGGACATGGTGGTGCCTTCGACAGGTGATCTAAGACGTGTCGCTGACAACGAACAGGGCCAGCCTTGAATGCCTACAATGACATCC
>CAXGCE010000030.1:0-10360 GCA_964007795.1 uncultured Alphaproteobacteria bacterium
GGTCGATGGCCAGGTGGCGCTGGTTACAGGGGCTGGCAGAGGCATTGGTCGCGGTTGTGCTTTGGCGTTGGCGGAGGCGGGCGCTGAAGTTATCGCCATGAGCCGCACCGAGAGCGAGATTGCCGAAGTGGTGACCGAAATTGAGGCCATGGGTTGCTGCGCCAGGGCCATTCCCTGCGATATCACGGATCAGGATGCCGTCACAGCAGCTTTTGAAGGGATCGAACGTCTGGATATCCTGGTAAACAACGCAGGCACTAGCGTGCCCATGGGGTTTTTGAAAGCGGATGCAGAAACCTTGGACCTGATGTTAAACCTGAACGTTCGTGCCGCCTTTTTGGTGGCACAGGCCGCTGCCCGCATCATGGATTGCCACGGCGGCGGCGTAATCATTCATCTCTCTTCCACGTTCGGCAAGGTGGGCCGGCCAGGTTTCTCTATCTATTCCGGCACCAAACATTTTATCGACGGTTTGACCAAGTCCACTGCCGTGGAACTGGCGCCCAGGAACATTCGTGTGGTCGCGGTTGGCCCTACTGCTATCGCGACGCCTATGATGAAAGACCGCCTCGCTGATCCGGAGGTGGCGGCCGAGCTTACATCCCGTATCCCAATGGGACGTATTGGCAAGATTGAAGATGTTGTTGGTGCTGTTGTGTTTCTTGCCTCGCCCGCGGCAGCGTTGATTACCGGCACCACGATCATGGTCGACGGTGGCTGCACGGCGCCGTAGGTATGAACGAGCAGTCTGTATTAATTGCTGGTGCTGGCCCGGTAGGCCTTAGCGCGGCGGCTTATTTGATAAACAGGGGCATCCCCGTTACGATTTTTGAGGCGGAGGCGAAATTGCCCGAGAACTTGCGGGCCTCCACCTTTCATCCACCCACTTTGGATATGCTAGCGCCATTTGGCGCCAGTCAGGGATTGATCGAGCAGGGCTTGATCGCCCCTAAATTCCAATTCCGTGACCGCCATGAGGGGTGCCTAGCGGAATTTGATTTTGGGCTTCTTGCCGGAGATACGGACCACCCGTTCCGGGTGCAGTGCGAACAGTTTAAGTTGAATCATTTGCTGTATAATTGGTTGCAGGAGAGGGGCGCGGCGGATATCCATTTCAGCTACGCCATCACCGGCGTTCGTCAGCACGACAATCAGGTCACGGCGATTATCGATACACCTGACGGCGAAAAGTCCTTCTCAGGCCGTTGGCTGATCGGCGCGGAAGGCGCCAACAGTGTCGTGCGTCAGACGCTAAACATTCCCTTTGAGGGATTTACCTGGGACGAGCGATTTCTTGTCGTTTCGACGCCGTTTTCGTTTGAATTGGTGATGTCGGATTTGTCCCTGGTCAACTATTTTGCCGATCCTGAACAATGGTTCTTCCTGCTCAAGGTGCCGGGCATGTGGCGGGTTTTGTTGCCGACGCAACCGGAAGAATTGGAAGAGGACATATTTGATCCCAAAGACATTGAGCGTCGTATGCAGTGGGTGTACGGGATGCCGGAAACCTACGAGTATCGCCATACCACCCTTTACCGGGTGCATCAGCGCGTGGCGAAACACTACCGCCAGGGTCGCGTATTCATCGCTGGTGACGCCGCCCATATTAACAATCCTCTTGGTGGCATGGGCATGAATGGTGGAATTCATGATGCCTTAAATCTGGCAGAAAAGATTTCTGCCGTATGGCACGGGGAGAAGCCGGAAACCTATTTAAAATTGTACGAGGCTCAGCGACGCCCCATTGCCCTCGACTACGTCAACACCCACACCATCCGTAACAAACAGAATCTTGAAGCCAAAACACCCGAGGCACGCAAAGCCTTTCGCGATTTTCTCGCCGAAGTTACGTCCGATAAAGATAAGACCCAAGAATACCTGCGCCGTACTTCTATGATTGCCAGTTTGCGTGAGGCAGAAAAAATTACCGCGTAAATTAGCCCTGTTATCGCGTTTGGAATTATCAAATTGTATGCAGTTAACCTCAACTCAAACAACTGCTGTTTACCAAACTTTCCGCCGAGTTTCTCGCAGATTTTGAAGTTATTCCGAAGTGATAGGTCCTGATCAAACCCGCAGAATGGATTTGTTGTGGCCACTGGGACAAAACCTGTTGCGCTCGCGTCCATCTGCTGTGTCTCCCTTGGCGGCAAAGGCAAATTTGCGAATTCGAATGCCTGGCACCTCGGCAGAACAAGTACGGACGTGGCTTATTCAAGAATTCTGTTGCTTTGGGACTTTATGTGGAGGTGTTGCGCAAGGCGGAAATACATAGCTAATGAGAGCACTATTTGCCTAAGCGTTTTGCCTCGTCGCCCATCACCACCGCCACACGACCCTGGGACCAACGGCCAAGGACGGTGGCCATAGCTTCCTGGAAGTCATCCAGGGAAAATATCTGGGTTACGCGTGGTTTCAAAAAGCCTCCTTCGAACCAGGTGAATAGTTTGGCCAATAGTTGCTGCATCAGCGGCGAAAACTCGTCGCGTACGTCCTTGTCGCTCCAGCCGAAGTAATAGCCCATGTTCAGGCCACAGACTGTGGCGTTCTTGACCAGCAGAATATTGGCGGGGATTTGTTGAATGGTGCCACCGGCGAAACCGACTGGCATGATCCGGCCCTCAGGTGCGAGGCAGCGTAGGGATTGCGAAAATACTTCACCGCCGACCGGATCATAGACTGCGTTAACGCCTATACCGTCAGTGATGTCCAGAACCCGGTCCCGGAAGTTCTCTTTCCGATAGTTGATGACATGGTCAGCGCCATGGTCCTTGGCCACGTAGACTTTTTCGGATGATCCTACCGTAGCAATGACGGTGGCGCCTTGGATCTTGGCGATTTCAATGGCGGCGATGCCGACGCCCCCGGCTCCACCATGCACCAGTAGGACATCGTCGCCCTTCACATTCAGCAGATGCGGCCAGGTCAACGCAGCACAAGAGGTGGAATAGGAATTAGTGAAACAGATAGCACGATGGAATTCTAGGTTGTCGGGCAAAGCAAATGTGTTTGCTTCGTAGGCCACGGCCTCTTCTGCAAGGCCGCCCCATTCCACGATGGCACAAATTCTGTCGCCAACCTTGATGCGGTTTGTTGCATCACCCACCTCGGTCACGATGCCGGCAATCTCTGATCCCGGCGAGAAGGGAAGCGGCGGCTTGCGTTGGTACCGGCCCTGGACCACAAGGGATTGTGCAAAGCTGACACCGGCGGCTTGTACGGCAACGCGCACTTGATTTTTTAGCATTGTTGGCCTGGGGCATTCCGCGACCGTCAAATTTTTGAACTCAGTTAGTTCTTTGACCCAAACGCCCCGCATGCGGCATACCCCTTTTCTTGCAAAACTGATTGTGAATTTTTGCTGGCCGCCTAATCTTACCCACAGTGATTTTCAAGGAAAGAGAAGACTGATGAGCACGGATAAAATTCGGATCGGTGTGATTGGCGCCGGTGGCAACACCACCAAACTGCATATACCCGGCTTATTGGCTCAAAACGGCGTCGAAATCCTGTCCGTGGCGAACAGAACGCTGGCGTCCGGCCAGCGGGTAGCAAAGGAATTCGGTATCCCGCGAGTAGAAGCCGATTGGCAAGCAATTATCGAAGATCAAGCACTAGACGCGGTCTGCATCGGCACTTGGCCCTATATGCATGCCCCCATGACCATTGCCGCCCTGGATGCAGGCAAGCATGTCTTATGTGAGGCACGCATGGCTATGAATGCCCAGCAGGGTCGATCCATGCTGGACGCCTCGCGTCGGCATCCGGCTCTGGTGGCACAGATTGTTCCCGCGCCCCACACGCTGGCTTTTGACAAAACTATCGTCGGTATGATTGGCGCGGGAGATATCGGCGAGATGATTACTCTTGATGCCCGGGTTGTCATGGCTAGTTACCCTAAACCAGATTCGCCGATTTCCTGGCGTCAGGACCGGGATTTGTCTGGCAACAACATCATGTCCATGGGTATCTGGTACGAGGCCATGATGCGTTGGGTCGGGCCCATGTCCACGGTTTTCGCAGTGGGGCAGGCGGTAGTGCCCCATCGCGTGGACGAGGCTGGACGCCGTGTTGCAATGACCATTCCTGACCACCTAGACATCGTAGGCAAACTAGAACAAGGCGGTCAGGTGCGGTTCAATGTATCTACAGTTCTGGGCAACGCACCCGCACGCACCGATGTATGTATCTTCGGAACAGAAGGAACCCTGCGCCTATTGCAGGTTGGCGATGGATCCTTGACGTTGTATTCGGGGAGCCGCGGTGTCGAGGGATTAAAGGTGGTAGAGATCGATCCGGCCAAAAAAGGCGGGTGGCGCGTTGAAGAGGAATTTATTAATGCCATACGAGGAGTGGAGGCAGTAACACATACCGACTTCACCACGGCGGTGAAATACATGGAATGGTCCGACGCCGTGACGCGATCTTTGCGGAGTGGAATTTCAGTTTCCGTGATATAGGGTTTGGCCTAAATATACGGAAGATAGTCACCTGCCTCATGATGATTGATGCCAAACAGTGACGCTATAGCGGCGGCGCCCGAGCCCGCATACGCTTATTTACGCTTGGCGACGGCCTTGACCTTGATGGCCGTCAGCGGCGTGGGCATGTATGCCATTGTGGTCGCCCTAAAACCGATCGCCATGGAATTTGGGACCACACGCTCGGCCGCGTCCATTGCTTATGCGGTTACCATGATCGGCTTCGGTCTGGGTGGCATCGTCATGGCGCGCTGGTCAGATCGAGTGGGTGTCCTGTGGCCATGTCTGACGGGAAGTTTCATGTTGGCTTTGGGCTTTTTTCTAGCGGCCAAGTCAACCGCGATATGGCAATTATATCTGGCTCAGGGGTTGTTGATTGGCGGCCTAGGAAGCGCCGCCATGTATGCACCCTTGGTTGCCGACGCCACTTTATGGTTCAACCGCCGCAGGGGCATTGCGGTGGCGATCGTTGCCAGCGGCATCTATATGGCTGGTGTGTTTTGGCCGCCTATCCTGCAATACTATATAGACCAATCGGATTGGCGTACGACGTACGGGGGCTTAGCGATCTTTCTTTTACTGGTCATGCCGCCTCTGTGTTTGATTTTGTACCGCCGCCCCGTCGCCGTTCTGCAGAGCGAGTCGAGTGATGTTAATGCAACTGGCAAACCGTTGGGTCTGGCCCCCAACGGTTTGCAAGGCCTGCTGTGTTGTGCAGGAGTGGCTTGTTGTGTCGCCATGGCAGTACCTCAGGCCCACATCGTAGCTCATGCTACGGATCTGGGTCATGCAGCTCAAAGAGGAGCTGAGATGCTGGCCCTAATGCTCGCCACAGGTACAATTAGCCGGTTGTTGTTCGGTTGGATTTCTGACCGGATCGGCGGTCTGGCAACTATGGTGCTGGGCAGCAGTTTACAGGCCTTGACGTTGTTTTGTTTCATGTTCGCCGATGCATTGACGGCGCTATACCTTATGGCTGGACTGTTCGGTTTGAGCCAGGGCGGTATCGTGCCCTCGTACGCAATCGTCATCCGGAATTATTTTATGCCGACGCAGATTGGCTGGCGTTTCTCGCTGGTTTTGTCGGCAACATTTTTGGGCATGGCGTTGGGGGCCTGGGTGGCCGGATTGCTGTATGACTTGACCGGTTCGTACCGCGCGGCTTTCATCAACGCCGTGGGCGTAAATATCGCTCACATGTTCATCGCTTGGTGGTTGTTGCGGCGGTCGCGTTTAGAATTCATTAGCCGGTGAATAGCTCCCCACCAATTCTTCGACTGGTTCGTAGTCACTGCCTTTGGTCTTTCCCCCGCGTGCGGTGATTGTGGAGAAGTTGGAGATCAAGGCTTTCTCGTTGGTTGTTGGCTTAAAAACGTAACCTTAGGCAAAGGTTAATTCACGCCTTCGCAGGTCAATAGTATGTGGTGTTGGCGTCGGTGATCCTAAATATGTGCTAACCCCCACGAGGCCAGAAACCGGCAAAACTTCGTGGCTGGATTTCGACTAAACTGGGTGCGCTCTAGAACGCTGCCATGCGACCAAAAAAGAGTCCATTTTGTTGGGAATTTGCTCCACTAACAACGACACCACCTTTAATCACTTCCCTGTGGTTCTCTTTTCGAGAAGCCATTGTAATGACGTCGGCCGGGTTTCCGTCGACGATCAGGAAGTCCGCTGCCATACCCTCGCTAACCCGGCCCTGATCTTCCAATCCAATAAGGTCGGCGCTGTTGGAAGTTGCAAATCGGAGGGCATCAACGGGTTTGATGCCAAGGTCGACCATGAATTCCAGTTCCATGGCGTTCGAACCGTGCTTATTGAATGGTGTGCCGGCATCCGTGCCCATCGCGATGTTGCCGCCTGCCTTGTAATACATCTGGATCGAGCGTTGATGATGCTCAGACACCCGCTCTGTCTTCTCAATCACATAATCGGGGATGCCATTGCCCTTATTGTCGAGAATGTTGCGCAGGGCCGACACCGTGGGCACCAAATAGGTAGACTGGGCAAGCATCTCTTCGACACAGGTTTCATCCATAAAGATACCATGTTCGATGGACGTTATGCCGCCCCGCACGGCATTCAGGATGCCGTCCCGGCCTTGGGCATGGGAAGCAGACCGCTTATTGAAGCGACGCCCTTCGGCGATACCGGCTGCCATTTCCTCGGCCGTGTAATGGGCATCCTCAGGGTTCACGCCTGGGGTCATGACGCCGCCTGTGGCCATGATTTTTATTAGATCGCTGCCTGCATGGATCTGTTCACGAACTGCCTGTACCACTTCGTCGATTCCATCAGCGATGCGGCCAGTGCGATTGCCATGACCGCCCGTCATGCAAATCAATCTTCCCGAGGCGCGAATCGTGGGACCTATTTGCTGGCCGTCATTCACCGCGTCGCGCACGGCAAATTCTAGATAATCCTTGCCGCCGCAATCCCGGATCGCTGTGATGCCACCCGCAAGAGTAGCCTGTGCGCGTTCCAGGGCTTTCATGGTGACCTGCCCCGGCAGCAGTTTATCGGCTGCAGTGCCAGGGTCGCCTTCCGCTCCCAGGCATAGATGTACATGGCAGTCAAACAGACCCGGCATCAGGGTGCCACCGGAGGTGTCTACGGTCTCACCCGCAAACCCATCGAATTCACCCGACGGAGCCACTTTGATTATCTTGCCGTTCTCGACTAAGACAGACTGGCCGTCCAAGATCTCGCCTTCACCTTTGAACAGGAAGCCGCCAGAATAAAGTTGTGTCATCTCATTTAGCCTCGATCTACAGTCAATAATAGCCTGGCGCTTCACGGCCAAGGCCGTCATATAAATTTCCCACCCGAAGGAACCAAACAAATACAGGATCATCGTCTGCCAATAAACGAAATTCGCTGATGGTGCGGGCCCATTGCAAGGCGCCATATACGATGTAATCAGCGTAGTTAGGTTGTTCGCCACCCAGGAACGGCTGGCTTCGGACCGTCAAACGAAGCGGATAAAGGCTAGTACGAAAATCTTCCAAGTGCTCTTCTCGGCCAGCCTGAACGTCTTCTAGGGGCATGCCAAAGATCTTTTCCCGGCTGGTGCGGAGATAGTCGCGGTCATGGTCGCAAACATGATGGTAGATATCCAAGATGACCGACCGAGCGATCCCTGGATGCACTACGGCATTGGTCCAACTGTGTACGAATTTGCACAATGCCTCACCCGCCATCCCACCAAAAAGAGAAGGTCGGTCGGGATATTCGTCCTCTAGATGTTTTACGATTTTGGTTGAATCGCAAATCACTTGGCCGTTGTTTTCAATGATTGGCACGGTTTTGAATTCGCCACCAGCCACATCCTTGATTTCTGTGAATGCGGTGCCGCGATGCTCAAAATCTAAGCCCTTGTGAGCCAGAGCCATCCGGATGCGCCAGCAATAAGGGCTAAAATTGCGTCCATCCCGACCCTTCAAGTCGTAGAACACGATACCCATCAGGCTATCTCTCTCCCGGGGGCGTCCACAGGGTGCTCATCTGGCGCATCACACGGCGTTCAGATGGATCCCAGGCATCTCGGCGATGTAATGTGCCCAGGGTATCAAACATCACCATATCCCCCACTTGCCAATCGTGGGCGTAGACATAGTCCGAATTGGTGGAATGTGCGGACAGTTCCTTAAGCAACTCATCGCTCTCATCCTTAGGCATGCCGACAACACGCCGCGTGATGCCGCGGCTGATGTAGAGAATTTCGCGCCCAGTATCAGGATGGCGCAAAATGATTGGATGTTCCGCCTCAGGGATGTCCGGCTGGTCCAGGCCTAAATTCTTGTTGCGTACCCGCTTGGCCTGGAAGCCATCACGAAAGTCCTCACCCCCACTTGGGGCCTCCCGACCACCGGCGGCATAGTTGCTGATACTGTGGTGAGCCCTCAAGGGCCGAAGTCGGGCCGCCATAGCCGGGGCCAAGCGGTCGAAGGCGTCATACTGACTACAAAAATATGTTTTAGGCACGTTCCGGGAGGGAAGCTCCACCGCTTCCAGGAAGCTTTCTTTTCCGACGGTTGAGACATAGGAATAGTCCGAATGCCATTCCAGGGCATCGGAGGCGCCCGTGCCCTCAGGTACGCCATCCTTATTAACTAGGTTGTTGACCCTCAAGATTTCTGGATTTGGCGCGATGTCGCCAAACCATTCTGAACCCTTGACGAGATCTCCAAAACATTCGGCGAACTTTACCAACTGATCGTCAGTTGGTTGAATATGACCACGAAAAATTAGCACTGAATGTTCTTGAAGGCTTCGCCGTATGGTGGTGCATTCGTTGGAGCTCAGTGTCTGGCTTGGGTCCCAACCATGCACCAGAGCGCCTAAAGGTTCATTTAGTGGCGTCACCTCCAAATCCATCAATCTGCTCCGGAAATTTTTCTGTTTTAAATCGGTTATTGGCACCTCTTGAAGTCCATCTTAGACTAATTTCGGATGCGGCGTCATCCGTGTGTGGTTGGCCTGCCGGGGCGGACCAATTGGAGAGTAGAAAACCCTTGATCTGGGCCAAATATTCCGGGTCCTGTTCAGCCCAATCTAGATCAAGGTCCCCAGCAATCATCGTCACGCTCCCAACTTGCATTGTCCCCTTGGCTAATAGTCCGGTTCATTAGGGCGCGGCGAGGGCCACAATAAGGTCATTTGATGGCAAATCATCTTGCCCTAACCACCGTTCGGAGTTAAAGCGATCTCATGTCTGTTTTCTTAGCTTGGCGGTTGCTGACGTTTCTGATCACTGTTTCTGGTGCGTCGGTGCTTATCTTCCTGTTGCTGGAGGTGCTGCCTGGAGATCCTGCCCTAACCATGCTGGGCGTTGATGCACCGGAGAGCGCAATCAAAGCCATCCGTTTGGAACTAGGATTGGATCGCCCCGCTCTGGTGCGTTACGTGGAATGGATCGTGGGGCTGCTGCAAGGCGAAATGGGGAATTCCTACGTCTACAAGGTGCCTGTCGCTGACTTGATCGGCCAGCGCTTGCAGGTCACCTTGCCACTGTCCATCGGCGCCATGCTCGTGGCCACTCTTGTAGCTCTGTCCTTAGGTATATTCGCTGCGACAAACCACAACCGTGTTGGTGATTATGGTGTCATGGGTTTTTCCCAACTCGGTCTGGCGATCCCTGATTTTTGGTTCGGTATTCTTTTGATTATATTATTCGCAGTGGTTTTTCAGTGGTTGCCCTCGGGTGGGTTTCCCGGCTGGGACGAAGGCATTTGGCGGGGCGTTCGGTCATTGATACTGCCAATTCTGACTCTGTCCCTGAGTCTAACGGCGGTCATGACACGGGTAACTCGGTCGTCGGTTCTGGAGGAGGCGCAAGAAGACTATGTGCGCACCGCTCGGGCCAAGGGGTTAAGCCAGCGGGCCGCACTATGGGGACATGTGTTGCGCAACGCCCTAGTTCCGGTTCTCACCATCGGCGGCCTGCTTGTGGCAACCGTGGTTACCGGCACCCTGGTGATTGAAAATGTGTTCGCGTTGCCAGGCCTCGGAAAGCTGATCTTTGATGCCATATCCAACCGGGATTTGATGGTAGTGAAGAATTTGGTGCTGCTGTTCGCGGCAATTGTAGTCTTCGTCAACTTCGTGGTCGATATTTTATACGCCCTTGTCGACCCGCGCATTCGTATCCATACCTGAGGTCCGCCGTGGCAAATGATGTAGCAGGGATTCAACCTGTAGCCAGGTCGGCCAGCTTGGATTTTATTTATCGGGCGTTGCGTCATCGCTCCTTCATGATCGGTCTAATTTTGACGGGGACCATGATATTTTTGGCGCTGCTATCATTAATCTGGACTCCCCATTCACCGACCGAAATAGTGATATTGCAGCGCTTGAAGCCACCCAGTCTGACCCACATT
>CAXGCE010000031.1:0-10290 GCA_964007795.1 uncultured Alphaproteobacteria bacterium
AACGTCCTAAAAAACTATACCAGCTTTCGCCAAAAGGAACTGTTCCAGTATTAAATCTACCAGATGGTAAAGTGATTGATGAGAGTTTAGAGATTATGAAATTAAAAAGGCTTGGAATAAATTACAACCAGCTTGGTGTTTTATAGAAACAGATTTAGGAATTACTCTAAGTTGTTCAGATACTCATTTAATTTATCATCCAGATTATAAACATAATGAAATTGCAAAAATAGGACAGGTTTGTATTAAAAAATCGGTTTGAAAAAATTAAGGAGATAGTCAAATAAAAGTTTTCATTTCAGGTGTAGCTGGGTTTTTAGGTAGTCACTTAGCAGACAAACTAATCAATGAAGGTCATCAGGTTGTTGGTTGTGATAATTTAATTGGTGGAAGTTTAGATTATCTAGACAAAAGGGTTAATTTTCACAACGCAAATTGTGAAAATATGAATAAGATGACAGAAATTATGAAAGATGTTGACGTTGTTCTTCATGCAGCGGCTTTTGCACATGAACGGTGCCACATGAACGAGGGCGAGAGGCGTTCATATCGCTGGGTTCTGTTATTCGGCGTCTGGCTCGTTTATTTCGCCTTCGGTTTGACCCAGGTGGCTATGGCGCCCTTGGTTGGGGCGATCCGAACCGATCTGGGGTTAAGCGATGGTGCCATGGGATTGATCCTGGGCGCTTGGCCGCTGGTCTATATCGTATCTGCCATGCCCTGTGGGGTGTTTCTGGACCGTGCCGGCCCGCGTACGTCTCTATTTGCTTCGGCTGGAATTATAGCCTTGTCGGCCATGGCCCGTGGGTTTGCCGACAACGAATTAGGCCTGTTTTTTGCCGTCGCTCTTTTTGGAATTGGAGGGCCCCTTATCTCCATTGGCGCGCCCAAATTGGTCAGCTTGTGGTTCGCGGGGTCCAGTCGGGGGCTGGCCATGGGTATTTATATCACCGGTCCTGCCCTGGGTGGGATCTGCGCCCTCGCCTTCACTAATAGCTTCGCCATGCCTGCCATGGACGGTAATTGGCGCCATGTTCTGTTCCTATACGCGGGAATAAGCTTTGCGATTGGCGTGATCTGGCTCGCTCTGGCCAGCCACCCGACAGCGGTTAGATTGCAGGGCAAAGCGGTGACAGATGGCGCACAGCGACAAGCGGCCGTGTTCCTGGATTTGCTGAAAATTCCTGCCGTGCGTTTGACTTTGATCATGGCCGTCGGCGCATTCTTCTTCAATCATGGCCTGAACAACTGGCTGCCGGAGATATTGCGGCGAAGCGGTATGACTGCAGCCGAGGCGGGCTTTTGGGCAGCAATTCCCACGGCCATTGGTGTGGCTAGTTCCTTGTTAATTCCCCGTCTAGCCACGCCAGAAAGACGGCGGGCCATCATGGTGGCCCTTGTGTTCTCTGCCGGTCTGGCAGCATTTCTGCTGCAATTCGCAGGGAACCACCTGCCTCTAACCGCAGGCTTGATTTTGCAGGGTATCGCCAGGGGATCCATGATGACAGTAATGATGCTGTCCCTCGTGGAGACCACTGGTGTGGGCAGCCGTCATGCGGGTACAGCGGGGGGCATGTTCTTTTCCGCTGCTGAGATCGGCGGCATATTGGGGCCGTTGACCCTGGGTGGCCTGTCTGATCTGACGGGAGGGTTCTCGGCTGGGCTCTATTTGCTAAGCGGTATCTGCTTCTTGATGATTTTGCTTTCGATACGACTTCGTTCGTAGACGGAAGCGTCATGACGGGCGACAATAGCAGTAGAAATCAAAGAGTGAGAGGAACGCATATGGCACAGATTGATCAACTGGATCCTGAACTGGGTGCATCGCTGCGGGAAAAATACGCCGTCGTTGGTGTAGGCGAGACCGAGTATTTGCGCGGTTCCAACACCACAACCCGAGCCATGGCGGTCACCGCCGTACGCAATGCCATGGTTGATGCGGGCTTGGATGCGGGTGAGGTGGATGGCATGTTGAGCTACTCAGGTGGCGATTCCACCTTATCCACATTTGTTTCCGCCGATCTGGGTATCCGTTTGAATTTTTTCATGGACGTGAATGGCGGTGGGTCGTCTACCGAGGCGTTGGTCGGTATCGCTATGGGCGTGATTGAGGCAGGCATGTGCCAAACCGTGGCCATATTCCGCTCTATGAACGGACATAGTCAGACCCGCATTGGCGGCACTGGCGCCCGCGCCGCAGCCCCCGTGGTCAACGAATTTCTGCATGAACGCAGTTACGGCTGGCAAAGCGCGGGACAAAAATTCGCCCCGACGTTTATGCGTCATATGTACGACTATGGCACTTCGCCGGAACAGGTGGCCCATGTGAAGGTGGCCCACAGCCACCATGCTTCCAATAACCCAAAAGCCTATTACAAGCAGCGGGTCACGGTAGAGGATGTAATCAACAGCCGAATGATCTGCAAGCCATTACATCTATTGGATTGCTGCGTGGAAACAGATAACGCCACAGCCATCATTGTCACTTCTATTGAGCGGGCCAAGGATATGCGTCAAATCCCTGCCCTGATCCGAGGCGTGGTGGGGCGCGTTTCCAAGCCGCGCGCAGATCTATATTACGAAGCGGGTCCGATCTCTACCGTAGCCGGTTATTACGCCAGTCCTCGCCTGTGGCGCAACGCTGGCCTGGGGCCGGAAGACGTGGATGTTACCGGCTCTTACGACGCCTTTACCTTCACTACTATGTTGCAGTTGGAAGATTATGGCTTCTGCAAAAAGGGTGAGGGCGGCGACTATGTATCGAACGGCACTACGTTTCTGGGGGGAACCCGACCCAACAATACTTCCGGAGGACATTTGTGCGAAGGTTACACTCACGGCATTGCCATGGTGGTTGAAAACGTGCGCCAATTGCGTCACGAAGCGGACGATAGTTGTCCCATTGGCCCTGATGGCAAACGGCAGCACACCTATGACTATTCCGAAGGAGGCTGCCGTCAGGTCAGGGATGTGGAAATCAGTGCCAATTTGGGCTGGGCGACGCCGGGCACGGGTTCGGCCCTGATCATGCGGCGCGGCGTATAGGGAAGGTTAAGATTATGTCAGAAACCATCGTTAACGAATATCTGGGCATGACCCTACAAATTGATCACTTAGACCACGCCAACCTGACCTATTTTCAGCACTGCACCAATCACCAGTTTCATTTGCAGAAATGTGATGATTGCGGCCTGATCCGCTACCCGGTTAGCGAAGGTTGCTCCTGGTGCAGCAGTTCAAGAGCCACCTGGACAGAGGTGGAGGGCAAGGGCACGGTGCATAGTTACACTGAGATCCACCACGCCATTCAACCAGCCTTTAAATCACACGTCCCCTACATGGTGTTGTTGGTGGATCTGGATACCCAAAAAGGTCAACCGACAGAACATGAGGCTCTGCGTATTATTGGAAATTTGGTTATACCCGACGGGACCCTCGCTCCACCCGAGATGGTGGCCAGCGTCGGCATCGGCAGCCGGGTGCGCATGGTTTTCACAGACGTCGGCGATGGCGTCTCCTTGCCGCAATGGACCCCGGACGAGGGCGCGGAACAATCGGAAACACCGTGGCGCTATCCAGCGGAATAAGGAGTACATCTGATGGGACGTTTGGACGGCAAGGTGGCAATTGTTACCGGTGCAGCGCCGCGGGGTGAAGGCATCGGCAATGGAAGTGCCATGGCCACACTGATGGCACGAGAGGGCGCCAAGGTTCTGTTGGTCAACCGCTCTGTCGAACGAGCCGAAGGCCTGGCCGAGAAGATCGCTGAAGAGGGTGGCGAAGCCTCAGCTTTTGCCGCAGATGTGACTAAGACTGATGATGTGGCTGCCATGGCCGAGGCGGTCATGTTGCGTCATGGCCGCTTGGATATCCTGTGCAACAATGTGGGAGTTGGCGCCGGCGCCGGGCCAAACCGGGTGGAGGACGTCACCGACGAAATATGGGATACCCTAGTTAAGATTAATATTACCTCGGCCATGAAATGCAGCCGTGTCGTGGTGCCGCTGATGCGGGAGTCCGGCGGCGGTTCTATCATTAATGTTTCCTCCATCGCTGGCGCGGTCGGTTTAATGGGAAGTCCGGGTGCTGCGGCCTACGCGACCATGAAATCCGCTACGCACGGTTTGACCCTGTCCACTGCCGCCGATTACGCCACAGAAGGTATACGCTGCAACTGCATCATCATCGGATCCGTCTCAACACCGCTTGTCGCCCACTATGGCGAGGAATACCGTCAACGACGCATCGAAATGGTGCCCATGCAGACTGAGGGCACCGGTTGGGACGTAGGCTGGGCAGCGGTCTATCTTGCCTCGGACGAGGCACGCTGGGTCACCGGCATTATGCTGCCTGTGGACGGCGGTCTTTGTGCGTTGAGAGCGTGGCCAAGATAATGTCGGAAGCCGTCAAAGCAGAGCTTGTTCCCAACGGCGTTCTGCGTGCGGGGATCAACCTATCGAACCCGCTTTTAGTCACAGGTGAAGCATCCAACGGTGATCCGCTTGGGGTCTCACCCGATATGGCGCAGGCCATCGCCGATCGTTTGGATGTGGCGGTCAAATATGTTCCCTTCCCCTCACCCGGTGCCCTGGCCGATGCCATTGGTGACGATGTCTATGACATCGGGTTGATCGCTGCCGAACCAGCCCGCGCGAAGACCATCGCATTTACATCTGCATATGTAGAAATTGAGGCAACCTATTTGGTGCCAGACGGCTCCTCCTTGAAGACCATTGCGGATGTGGACCAACACGGCATAAGGATTGCCGTATCAGAGCGCAGTGCGTACGACCTCTACCTCACGCGCACTCTACAACATGCCGAACTAGTCCGGGCGAAAGGCCTGGGTGGAGCCTTAGAGCTATACAAAGGAGAAAAACTAGACGCCTTAGCCGGCCTGCGCCCGGCCCTCAACGAGGACGTCAAGAAACTGCCTGGCACAGTGATTTTGGACGGTCGATATACAACCGTGCAGCAGGCAATCGGGACCCAAATTAGAAATACCGCCTCCGCCGCATTCCTGCAGGATTTTGTTACCGAGGCAATTGACAATGGCCTAGTCGCTAGGTTCATCAAAAAGCACGGCGTCGAAGGTCGCCTGCTTGTCGCCAGCAATAATTAAGCAGCCCACAGTTCGCGGCAGCAATCATTCGCTATTACTTTCGGCCCAGGCCCTGGACACGTTCCAAGCTCACCCTGAATACCAGCCATCAATGGACCTATACGAACCTTTCACCACAACAAACGAAATCAATCCCGAGGAATTTGGTGTTTCAGTACTTTGCCAGTGGCGTTGTGTGGCAGTTCGTCAAAGAACCGCACCTGTTTTGGAACCTTGTAACGGGCCAATTTGTCGTTGCAGTGGCTGATAACTGCCTCTTCGTTTAGGTTTGCGCCGCCTTTCAAGACCACGCAGGCCCGACCGACCTCACCCCATTTTTCGTCTGCCACACCAATCACGGCATTCTCCAGAATGCCGTCCATTTCATAGATCACGTTCTCTATTTCCACAGGGTAAACGTTCTCACCGCCTGAGATGAACATGTCCTTTGTGCGATCGACGATGTAATAATATCCGTCCTCGTCCTGGCGAGTGACATCACCCGTATGGAACCAGCCATTGGTGAAAAACTCGTCGCGTTGGTCCTCTTTATTCCAATAGCCCGGTGTGACTGTAGGGCCCTTGATCATCAATTCACCGCTTTCGCCCAGTGGCACGGAATTGCCTTGTTTGTCCCAGATATCGAGGGTGACATACATAGGCGGCAAACCAGATGAACCCACCTTGGCGAGAGCCTGATCCGGCGACAACATGAGGCCCAGAGGCCCCGTCTCAGTCATGCCCCAACCCTGCTGCAGCTTGATGTGCTTCCTGCCGAATTCCTCAATCAAGGCCAGGGGCGCTGCGGCGCCACCGATACCGAGGCATTCAATATGCGAGAGATCCGCCTCGGCGAAGCCAGGTTCGTTAGCCATCATCAAGAAATTCGTGGGCACTCCGAACATATGGGTTATACGCAATTCCTTGTCGGACAACAGCTCCAGGAAATGTTTTGGATCAAATTCCCGTAACACCACGTTGGTGCCGCCGGTATGGAACGTGGGGTTGGCATAAACGTTCAGCCCGCCAGTATGGAATGTAGGTAAAAAAACGATATTTTTTGAGGATTCGGTTAAGGACATAGTCATCGCGCAGTGCACCGAATTGAAAACTGCCATCTGATATGTCATGCGAGCGCCCTTAGGCCGCCCCGTGGTGCCAGATGTGTACATAATGGTCCAGGTATCGGGAAGGTCCATGGGCTCAATATCCAAGTCCCTCGTCGCCCTAGCCAGTCCGGTTTCATAATCGCTGTCACTACCATTGTTCAACGTGATGCGATGAGGAATGCCGCAAAGTTTCTGTATCTCCTGACATTGCGAGGCAAATTCAATACCGTGGACAAGAACCTTGGGTGCACCGTCGTTGCAAATGTATTCCAATTCTGCCACGGCCAATCGCCAATTCAGGGGCATGAAAATGGCGCCCAGGCGCCTGCAGGCAAACTGAATTTCGAAAACGTCTGTGTCGTTGTGGCAGACCACCGCAATTCGATCTCCGCGCTTCACTCCGAGGGAATCACGAAAATAAACTGCCGCATTGGTAATGCGCACGTCCAGTTCCGCATAGGTGTAGGCACGGTCCGATGCTAGATCCACCAGGGCCTGCTTGCCCGGCGAAAACGTGGCGTGGTGGCGGATCCAATCTTCGGCGGGATAAATCATGACGATCTTCCTGTTGTCAAAAACCTAAACCTTAAGACCGCCCATGCGGCAAATGATTTTCCAGCTATTGGTGTCCACCGGTTGTACAGATAACCGGGAATTGGTGACCAGGGGTAGTTCCACCAAGCGTTCGTTTGTCTTGACCTCGGCCAGGGTGACCGGATTTGGAAAAGGTTCCATCGCGCGCACGTCGACCATGCCGAACTTGCCCTTGGGATCGGAGGGGTCCAGATACCATAACTTGCAAACCTCGACGATACCCATAATCCGTTTTTCATTCACCGAATGATAGAAGAACCCCTTGTCGCCGATCTTCATGGCCTTCATGTTGTTACCGGCCTGATAGTTGCGCACGCCATCCCATTCCGCGCCCCTTTTGCCCTCCTTGACCTGGTCGTCCCAACTCCAAGCGCCTGGCTCTGATTTAAATAACCAATAGTTCATGATTTCTCCCACAATACATTGCTTAGTGATTTATCCGCGTTCCGCTCGATAAGGCCGTTGCAGCAGCGTTTGAATAGTCTGATCCAGGTTCGCATATTGGTTCAGGATCGCGTCGACAGCGGAACAAATGGGCATTTCGATATCCAGCGGTCCTATATGATCGACGATGGCGCCAGCGGTTAACGAACCTTCCGCCACCGACTGGCGTTCGGCCACGACTTCGGCCATTGTGCGGCCTTTTCCCAGTTCCGCGCCCAAGGACATGTTGCGGGATAGCAGAGAATTACAAGTCAGGGCTAGATCACCCAAGCCCGACAGTCCCATTAGGGTTTCCGGACGCCCGCCCCGCAAAGCGCCGTAGCGCATCACTTCCGCCAAGCCCCGGGTCATCAGGGCGGCGCGGGCATTGTCCCCCATGCGGCGTCCTTTGACGATGCCGCAGGCGATGGCCAAAACATTTTTCACCGCGCCGCCAATCTGGGTGCCGATAACATCGTCTGTCCAATAAGGCCGGAAGTGCGGTTGGCCAATAGTCTCAACCAGCCTGGCGCCTAAATTCTCGTCAGCGCATGCCAGCGTAACCGCAGTAGGCATTCCTTTGGCCACCTCGATGGCGAAGGTCGGTCCGGATAGAACGGCTACCGGATTGTCCGGCAGGGTTTCCGCTAGTACTTCGCTCATGAGGGCATGGCTACCTTTTTCGATACCCTTGGCACAAATCACAACCGGTAAACCAGGTTTTAGATGTTCGGCTAATTCTTTCGCAACGGGTCGTAGAAATTGTGCTGGTGTCACCAGGAGTATGACATCCGTTGTCGCCGCTTCCGCTAAGTCTGATGTCGCTTTCAAGTTTCTGTTTAAGAGAACATTGGGCAAATAGATGTCGTTACTATGGCTGCCGTTGATGGCCGCAACCACCTCTGCCTCACGGGCCCAAATCTTCGTAAGCCGCCCCGTCGCCGCCAGCATCTGTGCCAGCGCCGTGCCCCAGGCACCACCGCCAATGACACTTACCGAATCCATGCCTCAGTTATCCCAAAAAGGTCCATCCCCGCAATGGTATAGTCAGAGTCAAAACCCATAGATTAAGTGTCTAACATGGCCAGGAAGTGTAAATCGGCTCCGGAACGGTTAATTGGTACCCCGAAGTGGTCACTATTGACGAGGACGAAGACCTATAAGATGTAACGGTTATCGGGAGATGACCCCTCCGCAAAGTATTTCTGCAAGTGCTTTCCATGCTGGCATATCTAGTTGCGCAATCTCGTCGTGAGGAAAGGCTAAAACCCCAGAAACTCTTCGAATGTTAACCAGGCCGTAATTCAATTTTTAGCGAATAATCGCTCTGGTGGGCCTCATGAACTTTGGGTCGGCAGGATTTTGCCCGGGTTCATGATGTTGTCCGGGTCGATAGCAGCCTTAAGAGCGGCCATGACGTCGATACCGTCGCCATGTTCCTCACGCAAGTATTTGCGCTTACCTAAACCTATACCATGCTCCCCGGTACAGGTGCCATCCATTGCCAGGGCGCGATGGATTAGCTGGTCATTTAGGGTATCAGCCTCCGCAAATTCCGCCGGATTGTTGGGGTCAAGCACGAAGCACAAGTGAAAATTGCCATCACCTACATGGCCCGAGATCGGCGCTGGGACCGAGGCCCCTTGCAGATCCTTGCGAGTTTCAGCGATACATTCAGCCAGACGTGAAATTGGCACACACACGTCCGTGGCCCAAATCTCGCAGCCGGGCCGCATGGCCTTACAGGCATAAGCTACATCATGACGTGCTTGCCACAGGCGGTTACGGTCCTCCAATCGATCTGACCATTGGAAATCTCCGGCGCCGAATTCCTCACCAAAGGCCTTGACCATTTCCACTTGTTCCGCAACACCTGCATCGGTGCCGTGAAATTCCATGAACAGGGTGGGTTTTACCGGATGCTCCATATTGGAATATTTATTGATGGCGTCGATTTGCACATCATCCAATAATTCGATGCGGGCGATGGGGACACCTGATTGAATTGTGCAGATTACCGTATCCACCGCGCCCTCCACCGTGTCAAACGGCACCACGGCAGCGGAGGTATTTTCCGGTATACCGTAAAGGCGCAAGGTGATCTCAGTAATAATACCAAGCGTGCCTTCCGACCCTACGAATAGGCGGGTCAGGTCGTAGCCGGCGGAGGACTTCCGCGCCCGCCGCGCGGTACGGATCACTTCGCCACTAGGCAACACCACGGTCAGGGACACGACATTCTCGCGCATCGTACCGTACCGCACCGCGTTGGTACCGCTGGCCCGGGTTCCGGTCATGCCACCAATAGATGCATCGGCGCCGGGATCAATGGGAAAGAATAGACCTGTGTCCCGTAGGTGATCATTCAATTGCTTGCGGCGGACGCCGGGCTGTACGGTGCAATCTAAGTCCTCGACATTCACCTCCAAAATCTCATCCATGCCACCGACATCCACGCAAATCCCGCCTTGGGCTGCGTGTACCTGCCCCTCGATCGATGTGCCGGCTCCATAGGGAATGATCGGCGTGCCTGTGGCGCGGCAGATGTTGACGATTGCCGCAACTTCCTCGGTGGAATTAGCAAACACGACAGCATCGGGAGCTTTCACCGGCTGCCAGCCCTCGTCTTTGCCATGGCTATGGAGGACCGCGTCCGCAGTGGATATGCGATCACCAACCAGATCCCGTATTTGGATAATTACGCTATGAACTTTGGCATCTGTGGCCAGGCCCATGTCCCCATTCCTCTGGAAAACTGTCTCAGTCCGAGTTCGATTATACGACAAGATAGGACCTTGCCGAACCTTTGTGGCATAACAATTGTAAATGCTGGCTATTAGAGTGGCCAGTAGAAGAGGTTAAGCATACCGGAAGGCGGGGTATGGCAGCAGCAAGATTGGTGGTAATCGGTGCTGGCTTAATTGGCCGGGAACATTGTGATCTGATCCATCAACACAGTGGTGCGGACCTTGTTGGTTTGGCCGATATCAGTGAGCCAGCTAGGGAATATGCGCATTCCAACGGCTACGCTTTTTTCTCGGATTATGAAGAGATGTTGGACCG
>CAXGCE010000032.1:0-10201 GCA_964007795.1 uncultured Alphaproteobacteria bacterium
GCAGCATGTTCAGGCATTGCTCCACGCCATAGTAAGGTGGGTAGTGCAACATCAGAGAATTGATGCCGATAGAACGCAACTCCTCGATCCTATTAATTACTGTTTCTGGGGATCCATGAACAATGGTGGTCTCGACGAGGTTGTCGTAGGCGAATTGGGATTCGCTGTCCTTTTCTGTTACATCGCCAAGGTATCCGGCCGTATCGCCGGAGAGGAAGGTCTTCATATGGTACGTAATCGCCGCTTCCGATTCCACCTTCGCCTGGGCATCTGTAGGGGCCACATACACCATCCGGACTACATCAAACTGCCCGAAACAGGGATTTTGGTTTAGAGGTTCAGGCGCTTCGGCCATATGTTTCTTATACCATTGAATATTGTCGGCAAGGACCTTAATTGAAGGCAGAGACCCTTGCATTAGTCCAAAGCCTTTTTGGGCTGCTAGTTTGATGGAGCTGTGGGTCCCGGCACCCATATAAAAAGGCGGATGGGGTTGTTGTACAGGTTGAGGAAATATTTCGTAACCTTCGTCCATCTTATATTTGAAGTACTGGCCGTCAGCATTCATCCGCTTTTCATGGAAACCTTTTAGAATAAGGTCAATCGCCTCCGCCTGGCGTTCCCGGCGGCTATCGAAGTCGATGCCCAGTCCTTCGAATTCATAGGGCCGATAGCCGGAACCAAGACCAAGCTGGAAGCGCCCATTGCTGAGAATATCGACGAAGGCAGCGTTCTCAACGATCCGCATGGGCTGGTGCAACGGAACCACCATTACCGCGGCACCCAGCTTTATGCGCGTCGTCTTCGCCGCCAGATAGCTCAAATAGCTGAACGGATCAGGTAGAATACCATAGCGATTGGAAAAATGATGTTCGGCTATCCATATACTGTCAAAACCTAACTCCTCCGCCTCGATTATCTCGTTGGTTACCCGTTGATGGATTGCATGATGGGGATATTTTTCTGTTTCTGGGTCAGGATGCGAGGTAAACAGGATGCCAAATTCCATAGCGGCGTTTCCTTTACATGGTGTGATTTCTGCAACAACGGCAATGGGGAGTTTTCACGAACCGGCTAATTCTTGTCAATGCACAACTTTATTGCCTATTGACAACGTTACCCCCAAACTTCGGATGCCACCTCAACGACAAGGTTTAGCTTGGCCTTCTGATCATCAACAGTGATCTTGTTGCCGTGATGGGTGGAAGAGAACCCACATTGGGGGCTGAGACACAAGCGGCTCAGATCCACAAATTGCGCAGCTTCTTCAATCCGACGCTTCAGAGTATCCTTCGCTTCGAGTTCCGCAGTCTTCGTTGTAACAAGACCCAAAACGACGAACTTATCGTCTGGGACAAAGCGCAAAGGCTCGAAACCGCCAGCCCGGTCGCTGTCATATTCCATAAACAGCGCCTTGACATTAACCGTGTTGAATACCCGCTCTGCTACCGGTTCATAACCGCCCTGTGCGGCCCAGGTGCTTTGAAAATTGCCTCTGCACATATGCATGGCGGTAGTGACACTGTCCGGCAGATCACGGGTCGCGTCGTTTAGGGCATTCGCATATATCAGTGCCAGCTCATCGGCGTCATCGCCCCTGGCTTGCATACTGTCGCGAATATTGTCATCACAAAGATAGGCGTACGAAATGTCATCCAGTTGCAAATAGCTGCAACCCTGCTGCACCAAATCCGCCAGTTCCGCCCGATAAGCAGCAGCTAGGTCATCCCAAAATTCCGCCAAATCAGGATAAACGTTGAGGGAAATGCCCTCCCGTCCAGCTCGAAAATGCGCCATGCTGGGGCCCGGTACAGTAAATTTAGCGGTTCGGTCGGTTAGCTCATTCAGATAGGTGAAATGGTCTATCATAACCGGATTTTTCCGTGCCAACTTGTCGGTGATCATGGCACGGGGCGGCTGTTCATCGCTGCCCTTGAAAGTACCTTTGTCCAGAGGTTTGCCTAATTCAAAGCCATCGAACCCACTCAGAAAATCAAAATGCCACCAAGTCCGGCGATATTCGCCATCCGTTATGCCTTGAAGGCCAATTTCTTCCTGCAGCGCCACGACGTCACGTATGTAACGGTTCTCCTCCTCTCTCAATGCATCGCGACTAATAATGCCTTTAGCTGCTTTGGCACGAGCCGCCTTCAGCGGATCCGGGCGCAAGAGACTGCCCACATGATCGGCGCGAAACGGGGGCTCGGTTCGCATACTCAAAACAGTCTCCTACGATCTATCGCTATCGAGAACAGCTTCAACGTCAGCCGGATCCAACGCGAATTCGATACCAGCTCGTTCCTGTTGTAAAATCATGGCACTACGAGAATCCCAATCAGCCCAACCTCGGCCAAGGGCCTCTGTCATATCCGCCACCGTGGCATTGATCAAACGCATTGGCACCCCAAATTCACGCCCCACCTCGGCAGCTAAGCTAACATCTTTGTGCGCTAGCTTCAGGGCAAAATCTGCCGGCTCGTACTGATTGATTAAGTAATGATCCGCAAGACTATCGAACGTTCTCTGACGACCGCGCGCACCTTGGCGTACCGCTTCCCACAGAGCCAGAGGCTCCACGCCCGCCTTCACCCCCATCGAAAAAACCTCGGCCAGGGCCGTTTGAATGGCATAACCGGCGGCATTGTGTACCAGCTTAGCTATCGCACCCGCGCCGATTGGTCCGATATAGCGAACCTGATCGCCCAAAGCATCCAGGGCTGCGCGATTGGCATTGAAAATTGCCTCGTCACCGCCAACCCAGATCGCCAGCTTGCCCGAAATCGCGCCCTTCGGCCCACCACTAACAGGTGCATCGAAACAATGGAGTCCCTTTTCCGCCATGACGCCATGAATTTTTCGGATCATGGTAGGCGAATTGGTGGACAGATCGAATAATATCGAACCTGACGACATGCCTGCGACAAGACCATCAGTTTGATCCAACGCCACCGCCTCTACTTCTGGCGGGCCTGGCAAAGACGTGAGAATAACGTCAGACCCCGCCGCTAGTTCCCGGGGCGTATCCGCCCATTTGGCACCTGCTGCTAATTGGGGCTCTGCCACCTGGCGGCGGATGTCGTTCACAGTGACGTCAAAGCCTGCCTTAATGATATTTGTAGCGAATGAGCCACCCATAGTGCCCAATCCGATAAATCCGATCTTCACCATAGCCTAGTCCTGACCCTCCAAAACTTCCAAAGCCACGCGGCCAGCATTCACGGCTGTAGGCCAACCAGAATAGAAGGCCAGATGAGTTATCAGACCGTATAATTCTTCCTTGGTGACACCGTTTTCGATCGCCCGCACCATATGTCCCCTTAATTCCTGGGTCCGATACAGGGCAATGAGCACGGCCACCGTCGCTAGGCTGCGGTCCCGCTTGGACAATTCGGGTTGCTCCCAAACATCGCCAAATAGTACCTCGTCGCGCAACTTGCCCAGCTGTGGGATAAGGTCATAGGGGGTCTTCTTGTCGGTCATGGTCAATCCTCCTAGTTGGTTATTTCAAATTTTGTCATCCTTTGGCGGCACGTCTAATCGGACCACCACGTCCTGCAATTCGGGACGTGGTGCAGGGTAGCGTTGCATGACTAGCGGGTCGTGGCCGGGCACGATATGGCAATTATCGGGGGCCAAGGCGCGTAACTTGCGGTAGCTCTCTAGCATCTGGAACAAATCCTCATGCGTCAGAAAAGCGGTTTCCTGCTCAAAACTCTCGTAATAATGCGCCACATCAGAGGCCAAAACCACCGGCCCCCGCGGACTTCTGACACGAACAGCCTGCATTCCTCGGGTATGACCCGGCAAATGATGCACTGTGACACCGGGGGCGATTGCCTCCTCACCATCATGAAAGATGACCCTGTCACCGTAGGTTAATCGCACCATATCAATCACATCCTCTAAGCGGAAGGAATGTCGCAGCGAGGGATGTGTCATGGCGCGGCCAGTGACCAGAGCCATCTCGGTATCTTGAATGTGAAATTGTGCCTTGGGAAATTGCTCTAAATTGCCAGCGTGGTCGTAATGCATATGGGTAATGATAACGTCCTCGACTTCCTTAGCGTCCACATCAAGCAAGGCCAGACCTTCCGTGGGCGATCTCAAATAAGTGCGACCCCGGCGCTCCCCTTCCCCCCGCCCAAAGCCGACGTCGACCACAATGGTCCGCAGATGATTTCGGATGACCCAGATGAAATAATCCATAGCCAAGGGAGCGTCGTGTGGATCGCCGTGTACGAAGATTGAGCCCCTCTGGCCCATGCGCTCGCCATACTTAATAGCGAAAATTTCATAGCGGTCATCGTCCATGGCGCTTATTCCCTTTCACATTTGCGGTTTAATGTAACATTGTCGCAAATTTGAGGTGATCCGAATGCGAATTATTATCTACGGTGCTGGTGGCATAGGCGGCGTCATTGGCGCGCAGTTATTCCAGGGTGGAATTGATACCATTCTGATTGCCCGTGGGGACCATTTAAGAGTTATTCAGAAAAACGGATTATTTTACCGTACGCCGCACCAAGATATCGCTCTGCCCATACCAGTGGTGGATCATCCCAGCAAGATTGAATTCCGGGAAAATGATGTCGTCATGCTGACCATGAAATCGCAGCACACAGAGACGGCTTTGGACGATTTACGTGCCGCTGCCGGTGACTGGGTCCCCGTTTTCTGCTGCCAGAACGGCGTCGCAAACGAACGCATGGCTGCGCGGCGCTTTGAAAACGTACATGCCCAACTGGTCTACCTCCCAGCCACCCAATTAGAGCCAGGTAAAGTCGTCACTCACGCTGCGGCGACCATTGGAGTGCTTGATGCCGGTGTCTACCCCGAAGGCAATTGCAAGTTAGTAGATGAGGTCACCACGGCTTTGAATGAAAACGGGTTTTCCGCTCGGCCGAATCCCACCGTGATGAGATTCAAATACGGAAAGTTGATTATGAATCTGGGGAACGCCTTGGCAGCCGTCGCCCCGCCTGGTGACGAGACCAAAGAAATTCGGTCGCAATTACGGACCGAGGCAGAAACCTGCTTTGCCATCGCAGGCATCGACTGCGCCAGACCCGAGGAGGAAAAGGCGCGCCGAGGGAATTTAATGAAATCGGGAAATGTAACCGGTCAGGATCGGGTCGCCGGATCATCCTGGCAAAGTCTTGCGCGTGGCACGGGTAATATCGAGACGGATTTCCTAAACGGAGAGATCGTGCTCTTGGGACGCCTGCATGGCATTCCTACGCCCGCAAATCTCACCCTGCAACGCCTCGCCAACCACCTAGCCAGCGGCGGCGGTCCGCCGCAAAGCATTCCTTTAGCCGAAGTACAAAGACAAATTGAAGACGCTCACTAGTAAACTACTCCCATACTAATGAGTGACATCCAATGCATATGCCCACGCCCACGCCCGGCGTAATAAAAACAAGTCAGGCCAATGGGCGCTAATCAGCGAGAAGGAGCAGTCTGCAGTAGGTTATTTAAACCATGGCAATGAAAACTGTCGGTCATGCCACCCCTGACGGGACCCGCACTTCTACCACCGTAAAATTGGTACGCCCTAGAACGCCAGGGATTGGTTTCTGAAATTTACACCGGATTATGCGCCAAATTTTGGTGGGCGCTTTTCCAGAAAGGCGCGCACCCCTTCGCGTGCATCATCCGAAAGGATTAAAGTTGCCTGAGTCCGCTGTTCGAAATCGAGTACAGTATCCAGTGAAGCGCCCACAGCATTATAAACGCCTCGTTTTATGGCGGCGATGGCCTGAGGGGGACCGCTGGCGAGGCGTTCAGCGAAGGCCTGAACATTGTCCATAAAGCCGTCCGAAGAAAAAATATGATTAAGCAATCCCAAACGGTATGCCTCTTCCGCCTTAACGCGTTCGCCGGTCATCATCAGTTCCATCGACTTGGCGGCACCCACCAGGCGAGTTAGCGATTCGAAACCACCCCAGTCGGGGACTAATCCAATTTTTACGAAGCTTTCTGAAAACAGTGTTTTCTCGCAGCCCAGGCGCATATCGCATGCTAAGGCCATGTTCATTCCACCCCCCGCTGCCGGGCCGTTGATAGCTGCAATTACAGGTTGCGGCATTGTGCGCAATTTTTTGACAACCTTTTCCACGGTCCCCAAAAGATTTGTGAAGCCAGACGTGTCATTATTTTCCTGCCACTGACCCATAGCCTCTATATCGCCGCCCGCACAAAAGGCCCGACCAGCGCCAGTAATGACAACACAGCGGACATCCAGGTCCTCAGCGTAGGCGGTAAGCTTTTCCAGCAGGACATCACGCATATTGCCCGCAAGCGCATTCATCGCCTCGGGCCTGTTTAGCGTGATCGTGGCAACACCGTTCGTCATATCAAACAAAAAATGGGTTTCACTCATCGTCTCTCTCCAACAAATCTTCCCTTGGCCTATCGCAAACCGACCAATCCAGCAAGACAAGCTAGTATTTGCGACGACATGGAGATCCGAAGGGAACATCCGCGCCGATCTGCAAGGCCATCATAATGACGGCATCATAAAATTTGTGATCCACATCTTCTATCTTGACGGAGATTGATCACCCTATTGGAATACCCTAGCCACCTTTGCTTCGGGCGGCTAATAATACACAACCCGACAGTGCAGGAGAGAACCCATGAGCGCCGTTAGCGTTATTGCCGTTATCACAACCAATCCTGGCCAAAGAGAAACTATTCTAGAGGCATTCCGTGCCAATATGCCTGCCGTTCATGCCGAAGACGGCTGTATCGAATATTTTCCTACCATTGACGCCGAGGGTATGGGCAGTTTTCAGACACCCTTTGGCGAGGACACATTTGTCGTAATCGAAAAGTGGGCTAGCAAGGAACATTTGATGGCCCATGCCGCATCCCCGCATATGAAAGAGTATGCTTCAAAAACGAAGGACTTAATCGCTGACAGGACCATTCACGTCTTGTCGTCGGCGTCGTAAACCTCGCAATATGCCGAAGATCGAGGGTTTCACACCAAGGGATTGGGACGTCAATCCGCCAAACATATCGGCTGATTACAAGTCAGCACCATTGCGGGCGCCGACAAAGCCACTGGTCATCATTCCACAAAGCTTGACTGAGCTGACGGGACCAATATTTGGGCAAGACGCCGTAGGGAAGCTCGACCATGACCTAACCAAGAACGCAGTAGAGTCTGGAGAACCGCATGGAGAGCGGATTATCGTCACGGGCACTGTGCGAGATGAAGATAGCAACCCTATTCCTGACATATTGCTAGAGGTCTGGCAGCCCAATGCGGCCGGACGCTACGACCATGCCGACGATCAGCATGACGCGCCCCTCGACCCCAATTTTCTGGGTGCTGGACGCTGCGTGACTGACGAGGAGGGGCGTTATCGTTTCATCACTATCAAACCCGGCGCCTATCCTTGGGGGAACCACTACAACGCCTGGCGGCCCAGCCATATCCATTTCTCGCTGTTCGGGCCCTCCATCCTGACCAGACTGGTAACGCAAATGTATTTCCCAGGCGACCCACTGCTTGAGCTAGATCCGATCTTCAAGGCCGTGCCAGCGGCAGCCCGTAATTTGTTGGTGGCAAATCTGTCAATTGAAATTTCGGAACCAGAATGGGCACTGGGTTATGAGTTCAATATCCATTTGCGCGGGCGCAACGCGACGCCGATGGAGTCGTGAACCATGGCGCCAAAACAAACTCCGTCGCAAACCATAGGACCCTTTTTTGCCTATGGTTTAACGCCGGAACAATATGGATACGATTACAAACAATTGGCCGGAAACACTCTTCCAGAGGAGAGCGCAGAGCGGGTTCGCATTCGCGGGCAAGTTTTTGATGGTAATGGAGAGTCGATCCGCGATGCCATGTTAGAAATTTGGCAAGCGGACAGCCAGGGGCGATATGCTCAACCTGGAAACCCGCGAGTGGCCAATACCAAGTTTAGCGGCTTTGCGAGGTTTAGCACAGGAACCCTAGCAAACGATTTCTATGAATTTGAAACTGTAAAACCAGGGGCAATCGGCGATGGACAGGCGCCTCATATTGCAGTCGTCATTTTCATGCGAGGCTTACTCAATCATGTCTATACCCGCATCTATTTTCCTGATGAGACATTAGCGAACGAGACCGATCCGGTGTTGTCGTTAGTCGACCCTGCCCGGCGAGATACCCTAATCGCCCAGCAGGAGGCAGCCGCAAGTTATCGGTTCGACGTACATATGCAGGGCGAGCGGGAAACCGTTTTTTTTGACCCCTAGGCCGGGCCTAAGACATGATTCTAGATGCCCACCTCCAAGATTTGGAAGCAGAGGACCTGGTCCGCGACGACGCCCTGATAAGCACCATGCTAGGTGTGGAGGCCGCACTTGCCCGCGTTCAAGGCCGCCTAGGCGTTATCCCAGGGGAGGCCGCGGCACAAATCGATAAGGTCGCAAAGACCTTGAAGGTTGACACAGTTCTGTTGTCCGAGGGCGTAATTCGCGATGGTGTTCCCATCACCGCGCTACTGGCGCGTCTGAGCGAAGCGCTAAGCCCGGATCATCGTGACCATATTCATTGGGGCGCCACCTCACAGGACATTGTGGACACCGCCATGATGTTGATTATCAAAAAGGTCATGGCCCTGTTCGAACAAAGACTAGTACATACCGTTAATGACCTCGCGGTTCTAGCCAATAGCCATCGCGGCACTGTCTTGGCGGCGCGCACTCGGAATCAACAGGCCGTGCCGACTACCCTTGGCCTAAAGATTGCGGGCTGGATTGCACCCTTGCAACGACATCGCCTACGTCTAGGACATTTGGAATATTGCCTGCAATTTGGCGGCGCAGGAGGAACCTTGGCGGCACTAGGGCCCAAGGGCCTTGATGTGGCAGCAGCTCTAGCCGCCGAGTTGCAGCTTTCTCTACCTCCTCTTCCTTGGCACAACCAGCGGGATTATGTCTTGGAAATCGCCAATTGGTTGGCTGGTGTCAGCGGGTCATTGGGAAAAATGGCAGGAGATATTCTGATGCTGGCGCAAACCGAGGTTGGCGAGGTAAGACTTCTTGGAGCTGGTGGATCGTCAGCCATGCCGCAAAAGAATAATCCGGTATTGGCTGAGGTCGTCCCGGCGCTGGCCCGGCGAAATGCAGGACTGTTATCTACAATGCACCAGTCAGTGCTCCATCATCACGAAAGGGATGGTGCCGCCTGGACCCTAGAGTGGTTTACGTTGCCTGACATGATCCGCACCACGAGCGCCAGCCTTTTGCATGGTTTGGCAATAACGCAAAGTATCGAGGCGGACAAGACCGCCATGAACAACAACCTAACACCGGGCTTATTGGCAGAGGCCGCAACATATGCATTGGCAGCCTATATGCCCAAATCTGAGGCGCAGCTTCTGGTCAAGGATGCAATTCAGGCGGTATCGGGGTGTGATAATAAACAAAAGGACTTTCTTGACATCATTGCATCCAGCAACACCCACCCGATAAATTGGGAGGCCCTACGCAACCCAACTAATCATCTTGGCGCCGCCAATGCATTTGTTGATGCCGTTTTAGAGGAAGTAAAAAAATGACAGTAAGCATAGGATATTTGCTACCGACCCGAGAACGTATTATGCGCGGCAACCACGATGCCTCGACAATCCTAGATTTAGCAAGCAGAGCGGAGGGCCTAGGATTTGATTCGGTGTGGATTGGAGACTCTCTTTTGGCCCGGCCGCGACATGACCCCATCACCATGCTCGCCGCTATTGCCGCTCGCACAAGGGCAGTTGAGTTAGGAACTGCTGTGTTATTACCGGCCCTGAGGAATCCAGTAGTTCTTGCACATCAATTCGCAACCTTGGACCAAATTAGCCTGGGACGAGTAATTTTAGGTGTCGGCATAGCAGCTGATGTGCCGAACATTCGCGCCGAATTTGCCGCCGCAGGCGTACCGTTCGAAAAACGGGTTGGCCGGATGATGGAGGGATTGCGTCTGTGCCAGGCTTTTTGGCGCGGCGAACCGGTGGACTGGGACGGTCGTTGGCCCGTGGAGCAGGGTGTCCTTGCGCCAACACCGCATAGGCCCGGCGGCCCGCCAATTTGGGGTGGTGGTTCGGCACCTGCCAGTCTGACGCGAGCCGGCAAAAACTTCGACGGCTGGTTTCCTACAGGGCCTGACGCTGATGGTTGGGGTCGGGATTGGCAGGTTGTCAGGCGGGCAGCCTCGGAG